>DATBQC010000861.1:0-3963 GCA_036561065.1 Methylobacter sp.
ACCTTTCTTTTTCTTTCCGTCCCTGTCGGAGTAAGTTGCCTAACCCCTAACAAGCCGCCCATTATAACCCAATAAGACCGCTTGTCAACATCCTTGCCAACTTTATTTCTTACTACTTCCTGCTCGTCCGAGAACCCTGCCCCGAAAGAACCGCGCATTATACGGGCATTATTATCTGCGTCAAGCGGTTATTTTTTAATAAGCCTCTATGCATTCAACCAATCCAAATATCTGGCAACGCCTTGCTTAACGGTCAAAAAATCTTTCGCATAACCGGCCTCTCTTAACCCGGAAATATCAGCTTGCGTATAACTCTGATATGCTCCCTTTAAGTGCTCAGGGAATGGGATATATTCAATTTCGCCTTCCTTGTGCCAATCAATCACCGCCTGCGCAACCACATTAAAAGTTTCTGCTCGCCCCGTTCCAACGTTATAAATACCACGCTGCTCCGGATGATCCAAAAACCACAAATTCACATCAACCACATCATCCACATGAACAAAATCGCGCTTTTGCTCGCCATTAGCCATGCCATCGCACCCTTCAAATAGCTTGGCTTTTTTTTGCTCGATAACCTGCCGATTAAAGTGAAAAGCCGTACTGCTCATAGAGCCTTTATGCTGCTCTCTAGGCCCGTAAACATTAAAATAGCGAAAACCGACAATAGGGCTTTTGGTCTTAGTTAATAAGGGGCGCACATATTGATCGAACTGAAACTTCGAATAGGCATACATATTGATAGGATGCTCGCAGCTACGGTCAACCCGAAAGCCATGCTTGCCGTCCCCGTATACCGAAGCGGACGAAGCATACATAAATGCGACATTTCTTGCGATGCACCAATGCAATAAGCGCTTGGAATAATCGTAATTATTCGCCATCACAAAGCGACCGTCCCATTCCGTTGTCGCAGAACACGCCCCCTGATGAAAAACTGCCCGCACCCCATCAAAAAAATGCGCCACGCCGATTTTCTCCATAAACTCTTCCTTGTCCATGTAATCGGCAATATCAAGATCGGAGATATTGTGCATTTTCCGCCCATTAGCCAGATGATCGACCAGCAATATGTTTCGCTCGCCCCGCTGGTTTAACGCCCGAATCAGATTACTGCCAATAAAACCGGCGCCCCCCGTAACTACTATCATTCCAATCCCCTCGCTTTTTTAATCATCGCCGTTGTAGACTGACCGTCAACAAACTGCAAAATCTTCACCTCGCCGCCCGCCCGGATCACACAATCGCCACCGGCGACCTGCTCAGAACTGTAATCACCACCCTTGACGATGACATCCGGCAGCAGCCTGCAATACAGCCTTTCAGGCGTTTCCTCTTCGAATGAAACCACCCAGTCCACGCAGGCTAATGCCGACAAAACCGTCATCCGTTCCTGCAAACCGTTGATAGGCCTGGACTCGCCTTTGAGCTGCCTGACCGACGCGTCGGAATTGACGGCCACCACCAACCGATCACCCAAAGCCTTTGCCTGTTGCAAATAAGTTACATGCCCGGCATGCAATAAATCAAAGCAGCCATTGGTCATGATGATGCGCTCTTCGTGAGCTTTAGCCCCTGCCAATATTTGCGCCAACTCATCTTCCGAAACAATGCCGTATTGGGAATCTCGATCTCCGTGCATGGTACGCGTTAACTCCTGCATTGATACGGTTGATGTACCCAGCTTTCCGACTACAATGCCGCCCGCCAAGTTAGCCAGATACATCGCATCATATAACGCCATATCCAACGCCACAGCCAGCGCCATCACCGCAATAACCGTATCCCCGGCACCGGTCACATCAAAAACATCCTTGGCCTGAGCTGGCAGCGAATGCACCTGAGCATCCTGAATCAAGGTCATGCCCGCCTCACCGCGAGTCAGCAAAAGCGTCGGGATTTGATGTAGTTTTAACAGCGCCCGCCCTTTTTCAATTAAATCTTCTTCATTTTCAGCAACGCCAACCACCGCCTGCAATTCAGACAGGTTTGGCGTTATCAGGTCAGCATGCGCATAACGCTGATAATCTACGCCTTTCGGATCCACCAAGGCCTTAAGACCGGCTTGCTTGGCTTCAATGATATACGTTGAAACATCTGCCAAGGTTCCTTTGCCATAGTCCGAGAAGACAACCGTATCATTCTTCGGCAGATGCTCGACCAACCTCGCCAACAAAGCATCCGAATCAAACCTAAGTGCCGTCTCTTCAAAATCAATACGAATCAATTGCTGATGCTGCGCCATAACCCGCAACTTGCAGATGCTGCGAATTTCCTGCTCAACAACAAAATCGCAGACCACGCCCTCCGCTTCCAGCAGCCGCCTTAGTGCATCGCCCTCGGCATCATCACCGACAACACCCAGCAGGGTTACCTTACCGCCAAGCTTGGCAATATTGAGTGCGACATTGCCTGCGCCGCCCACCCGATCTTCAATAGTTTTAACTCTCACCACCGGCACCGGCGCTTCGGGCGAAATACGTGCGGCCTGCCCGGACCAGTAACGATCCAGCATGACATCGCCGATAACTATAATACGAGCCCGTCCAAACTCAGGTACAGCAGCCAACATTAATAAGCCCCCTCAATCGCGCCACACCACCAGTGGCCGATCAATATATGCGCCTCTTGAATTCTTGCTGTCACATCTGAAGGAACAATCACCGGATGGGTAACCTGCCCACTCAGCTCGCCGCCGTCACGCCCGGTAAGTCCGATAACAGCCATGCCTTTCAACCTTGCAGCTTTCGCCGCGTTTAATATATTCTCGCTAGTCCCTGATGTAGAAATAGCAATCAAGCAATCTCTTTCATTGGCAATAGCCTCAATCTGACGGGAATAGACCGTATCAAAGCCTATATCATTACTGTGCGCCGTTAAAATCGAGCTGTCGGTAGTCAACGCAATGGCAGCCAGCGCCTTACGGTTTTTCTCATATCTAACCACCAACTCCGCAGCGATATGCTGACAATCGGCCGCACTGCCCCCATTGCCGCACAGCAATATTTTCCCGCCCTGTTTTAATGTTTGAATCAGCAACTCTGCTGCGGCTTCAATAGCACCGGAACAATCCGCTAACCGGGCTATCGCTGCCTGATGCTGATCAAGCTCGGAAATAAATGTCTTCAAAATAATGCTCCCTAAGCAACGTCTGAATTCGACAACTCGACTGCGGCTTCCTGCCTGCCGTCACCACTATGTTCCTTAAATTGCATTGAATGCAAACGCGCATAGGCGCCGTTTTTTGCAAGCAACTCCTGGTGAGAGCCTCGTTCCACAATCCGTCCATGATCCATAACCAAAATCATATCTGCGCCTTCTATAGTCGATAGCCGATGGGCGATCACCAAGGTCGTCCGATTGCTCATGACTTTTTGCAGCGCCGCCTGGATATACCGCTCCGACTCGGTATCCAGCGCCGATGTCGCCTCATCCAGAATCAGTATGGGAGCATCTTTCAACAACGCTCTGGCCAAAGCTAGTCGTTGCCGTTGCCCACCTGACAACTTGACGCCATTCTCACCTATTTCCGTGTCCAGCCCCTGTTCATACTTGGAGACAAACTCCATCGCATAGGCATCTGTAGCAGCCTGAGCTATCTCACTTCGGCTTGCCGTTGCAAGCGCCCCATAGGCTATGTTGTTGGCTATCGTATCATTGAACAAAGTAACCTGCTGATTGACCAGTGCCAACTGTTTACGCAAATTCGCCAGCCGATAAGTATTTATTTCAACACCGTCCAGCAATATCTCACCTTGGTCATGCGGATAAAACCGCGAAACCAAATTGGCGAGCGTGCTTTTACCGCCGCCCGAAGCCCCTACCAGCGCAATAATCTGCCCCGGTTCAGCCTTAAAATTGATATCGATCAGCGCCGGTTCACTAGCGCCCGCATAGGTAAAAGACAGGTTTTTGAATTCCAGCGCGCCCTTGCATCTTTCGGCCTGATAAGTGCCTTCATCC
>DATBQC010000862.1:0-2475 GCA_036561065.1 Methylobacter sp.
GCAAACGCCTTTAATTCCGACACCGAGCTGGGAGAAAGTAGATCTTCTGATCTTAAGGTATGAAAGAACAGCAGTATAACCAACAAATAGAGATCCGGCTGCTGCATCAACAATAGTGATGCCATTTATTGAATTGGAGCTGGTTTGAGTAAAATTATCGACTGTGCAATTATCTAATTCAATTGCAGCGACTGCTGGTTCATATGCTATAATATCTTTGTCGTTCCCAACCCAAGACCCAGAAGTCGCATTGGTTCCGAGCATCGTAAGATTCCGAATTGAACCTTGGATATTAGCGAGAGGCACGCTGAAGCGGAGCCGGACCCTATTGTTTGGGGCGGATGACACCGTGCCCGTCACATAATCAGTAATAGTTAATCCATTGATCGCTACTAAATTATTTACCTTCAGGAAGAGATCGCCACATCCTCCTTGTTGGCAAGTTCCTCTAATTGTAACGCCGCTGATATTCAATTGATTGGCGGCAATAGCAAACGCTCCCCAAATGCTTTGTGCTACAGCAGCTGATCCATTGACGGAATTCGCGAAGAAAGACCCGCAATCTTGCGTCGGGCTCCCCATGCTGAATGTGGATGAACCACTCAGATCGAACTCAAATTCAACGTCCCGGATATCGACCCGGCCACCTGCTGGCAAATGGGAAGTTGAATACCAGGCCAACCCGATAGTGAATGGGTTAACTGCCGTCGCCAGCCTTGGTATTTTCCAGTGGCCTCCGTTGATGGAGAACCGTATAACTCTCATACCGGGATGAGTACCCTCAACAAATGGAGATGAACTGGTACGGGACCCGTTATCGCAAGGAATAAGATGTAGTAAGCAACTCACCGCTCCAGCGTTGACATTTGCTTCTACCCGGCAGTTATTGAATGCCAATTCATCTACAATAGCACCCAGCCCCGCAACAATTCCATCATGCCCATTTGGTTTTAGGTCTACCAAACCACAGTTGCCAATCATATTATTATTGGCATCTACAGTAGTTGTTCCTAATTGGAAATCACATTCATTAAATCTAATAGTACCTGTATGAATCGCGGAAACACTTGAAGACTGTATCCGGAGAATTGGATTATCATTAGTACCGACAAATATTGTATCCCTTGCTGTTATACTTAAAGAATCAAATGTTTTATATTCGAAAGATAATGTCGGGGCTCCAAACGTTGATATATCAGATATGAAATTAGATCTCTCTATCTGTACTTGATAAGGATCAATCATATGCAGGCCTACGTTATACATGAGACAATCTTTGAATACGAACTTATCAGATGTAGATCCATCAATTAATGCACAACTTGTCCCCGATAGTAAGCTATACTTAACATTCCTTGATTCTATATAAGTAGAACCACCTACACCTGTTTGTAATATCTTGACTCCCGCAACAGCCTTTATGACTGTGCCGAAATCATTGGCAACGTCAGGACCACTATCATCACCATTTATTATGAGGCAGCACGTTGTCGGAATGATGATATCGCCTGCCGATATGTAAATACCACGCTTCGCATTGATGGTCAGACTCCATTGACTTCCGACAAATTTACTATTTGCAAAATTGATGGCTTTTTGAATAGCATTCGAACCGTTGAAGTCACCAAAAGAATTTGTGCCGTCGCCAACAGAAACAGTGATAGCGTTTAATTTCTTGAGAATGGACTTACGGAAAGTGCCGAGTCCTCCTGTGAAAGTTGTGTAGTTTGATACGTCCTTATCAGCGATTCTCATTGTGAGATCGCCTTCCACACCCGTCTGATAATCTTCAGCCGAGAACATAACATATCCGCGACCAGATGAAGCTATGCCGGCAGATAACGTATTGCCATCAAATAATTTTAACTGTGATAATGCTGATCCAACATATGTTGCTGGGCCGGCATCGACTGCTCCTCCTCCAATGGGGAGACCAGAGATAAGATCGCTGGCCGCTACACGGAGCCGATTATTTACACCAAGAAAAATATCTAATTCAGCTGTAGTTGCGAATGAACTGTCAGGATCAACAAGGACCGTTAACGATGGACTCTTCGTTCCTGGGTGCCCAAGAACACCCATCGTAGAAATAGAATTAGCAAATATACCATTGATATCAATTGAAGATGAATCCGTTGGATCAATAGTTCCCTTAATAATATTGGTGAACACATTCTGAACATAATTCAGAATGGGGGCAAGAAGTTTTATATCTATTTCACCTCTTTGATCAGTTAGAACTGGCTTACCACCAGCGCGAATACCTGTCTTCGTTGAAAACGTTGGATAATTGGATGTGAAGAAATACTCGCCTTGATCCCAGTTAGAACCAGCAGATTTGTCGCCGAATTTTTCCGTATTCGTTTCGACGGCGGGATCTACTTCACCAAATTCGAGGACTTCCGGTATTGCTGCTACTATTGGATATGGAGAAGTCGATGGATTGATATATCCGCTCGTTGTATTGGATGTAAA
>DATBQC010000863.1:0-1820 GCA_036561065.1 Methylobacter sp.
TGCCTGAAGGAAGTCAATTATCATTGATTGAAAAAGATGCTCGCATGCAGGTGAGTACGGGCCGTAGCAAATTCAATCTGCAAACGTTGCCGGCTTCCGACTACCCTACGATGAGCAAGATCGCCAATAGCGATCTCACGATACGGTTATCGCAAAAAGTTTTGCGTAGTCTGTTGCGCCAGGTTGAGTTCTCTATGGCGCAACAAGATATCCGCTATTACCTTAACGGTTTATTGCTAGAAGTGAATGGACAGCAATTGCACGTAGTAGGCACTGACGGACATCGCTTGAGCTATGTAAGTACTGAGTTGCCGACCAGTTATGAAAAACAGGAGATCATCCTACCGCGCAAGACCGTTACCGAATTGGTGAAATTACTCGAGGATGTGGATGATGAGGTCGTGATCGATCTTTCAACCAATCAAGCGAACTTCACTTTCTCAAATATTCACCTGATATCGAAAATCATCGATGGGAAGTTCCCTGATTACAATCGTGTTATTCCTGTCGGCCATCAGAACCAATTCAGCATAAACCGGGTCAGCGTATTACAGGCCATGCAACGAGCATCGATTCTTTCCAATGAGAAATATCGTGGTATTCGCATGGTGCTTGGTAGCAACACGCTTAGACTGATCAGCAGTAACAGTGAGCAAGAAGAGGCGGAGGAAGAACTCGAGGTCAGTTACGCCGGCGAACCGCTGGATGTAGGTTTCAACGTCACCTATCTGATAGACGTTCTGAACAATGTGCAAACGGAAATGGTCGAGTTCTCTTTGGCCGATGCAAACAGTAGCTGCCTGGTGACCTTGCCTGACAATACTAATTACAAATACGTTGTTATGCCGATGAGAATTTGATTAAGCATCTCAACCAGTTTATCAACCTAAAAACCGCATCATCCTGATGGGGTTTCACGTGAAACATTCAATATGAGCCAGCAAGAAAAGACTGAAGATTACGACTCAACAAGCATACAAATCCTGAAGGGTCTGGATGCAGTACGTAAGCGCCCAGGTATGTATATCGGCGATACCTCGGATGGTACCGGTTTACACCATATGGTATTCGAGGTGGTGGATAACGCTATTGACGAAGCTCTGGCCGGTCATTGCGACGATATCAAAGTCATTATCCATCCCGACAACTCCATCAGCGTTGCTGATAATGGGCGCGGCATTCCTACCGATATCAAGGAAAGCGATGAGTTCAAGCGTTCCGCAGCCGAGATCGTGATGACTGAACTGCATGCCGGCGGCAAGTTCAATCAGAATTCATACAAAGTTTCCGGCGGTTTACACGGCGTGGGTGTGTCGGTAGTTAATGCGCTTTCGGATTGGCTCAGGTTGCGCATCTTCCGCGATGGTAATGTGTATCAAATGGAATTCCGTCGCGGCGAACCCGTGGCGCCATTAGCCATTACCGGCACCACAGATCGACGTGGCACAGAAGTGCATTTCTTTGCTTCGGAAGAAACTTTCACTCATATTGAATTCCATTATGAGATTCTCGCCAAACGTTTGCGAGAGCTGTCTTTCCTCAACAATGGGGTGAAGATCGAATTGATAGATCAGCGTAATGGTAAAAGTGAGAATTTTGCCTATTCTGGCGGCGTAAAAGGTTTCGTGGAGTATATGAACCGCAGCAAAACAGTACTGCATCCTAAAGTTTTTTATGCGATAGGTGAAAAGGACGGCATGACCATAGAAGTTTCCATGCAATGGAACGATTCCTATGCGGAAACAGTACAGTGTTTCACCAACAATATCCCGCAGCGTGACGGCGGCAGCCATTTGACGGGGCTACGCACGGCCATGACG
>DATBQC010000864.1:0-1520 GCA_036561065.1 Methylobacter sp.
CGCAGCCATTGGTTGCCGGGGGTTTGGCCTCTGCCCCTTGTGGCCTGACCACTTACGGGACTTTCACATGTGCAGAATTCAACATTTTCGCAACACACTAATCGCCTCAAAAATTGCACCTCTTTTGAGAGATGCGTTGGAGGCAGTAGGATGTCGCCAAGCTTATTGCGGATGCATAGAAAAAGGGCTTTGCCATGAGAACCAAATCTGAGCTTTCGCCATATCTGGTCGAGGGGCGGCTAGCCAATGTCATAGCGGCCCTTCAGACGTTGGCTGCGCGTGCGCGGCCAGAAGGGACGATTGCAGACTTGACGCAAGAGTTGAGTAGAAGTAAAGAAAAAAATGAAATAGATACATGGACGAGAGTGTTTGAAGAACATCCTGAATTTTTCCTAACCTATAGGTTAGTGGGAAAACCTGAGCTTAAGGCCGCATTACGATGGCGTTATGTCAATAGAAATTTTGATGAAAAAACTGGCACGACATACACGCCGCAGGAAAAAGAAAATCTGTCTAAAGAGCAGCAAGCATTGCTGACTACGAAACCGCTTGCGGGAGACCAAGTATCAACGTTGCTGAATACAGCGATTGAGCTCCACAGCAGGGCCGTTGAGGAACGCGTTGCGGCAAGATGGTGGGTTCCAATTCTAGCAGCATTTCTTGGATTTACAGGGGCAGTTATCGGAGCAATTGTTACTTCTATTTTTGGAGCTCATAAATAACGGAAAAAGGTCACGCGTTCCGAAGGACGCTACTCTGTATGAGAGTCTGGCATCAATCCCTTATGAACGATGGTTTTTGAGGGAACGGCGAGTGCGAAGGAACCCCGCCCGCGAAGCCGCGAAACGGCCTCTCAAAAGTCACTCTTGATTCCTGCCTCTCAAAAGTTGGGAATGTGCCGGGTTTCGAGCGGTGCATAAATCAAGAATTCTGCACCAAAATTTGGCCATTGATATTACAGGGCTTTCTTCGTGCATAATCCTGGTGCAAAAATATCCCGCTATTTGCAGTCAGCTGATTCGAGCCAATCGTACACCGGGGAGGTTTTCCGGCACCGGGCTCGGCGATTGAGTCGCGCCGCCGCCGGGCTTCTGCAATTGCACCAAAAAGCGATCGATCTTACAAAATGCAAGAGGGCCCGCTGTTTGATGCCTTGTAAGGTTTTGGGCCCCAAATCGTACCAAATTGTTTCACGTGAAACCTTTTGGTACGATTGAAACCGCGCGGAACGAGCCCCGGCTTGTGGGTTTGCGCGGGCCAACCGCCAAATGTTTTACTTGACGCGTCGCGTTAGCGGATCACGACGACTTTCGTGCCCACCTTGACCCGATCGGAAAGGTCGACGACATCCTGGTTGGTCATCCGGATGCAGCCGGACGACACGGCGGCGCCGATGGTGTCCGGCTCGTTCGAGCCATGAATGCGATAGAGACTGGAGCCAAGATAAATTGCCCGCGCGCCGAGCGGATTGTCCATTCCGCCAGCCATATGGCGTGGCAGGTCGGGGCGGCGCTTGAGCA
>DATBQC010000865.1:0-5889 GCA_036561065.1 Methylobacter sp.
ACTCTTTGTCCCAGTTGGTCGCGTAACAATTGCACCGCAAAGCGCGTTTCATGGCGGTCTATATTTGACCTATGCACCAATAATCCTGCCGGTTTGTTGATTGCCACCAGAGATTCGTCCCGGTATAAAACAGGCAAGTCCGAATCAAGCTCCGAGTTTGGCATTATTTCAGTCGTGTTCAAAATGGCTCCAGTTTATAGCCGTGACGTAATTCCTCGTTCCCACGCGCTGCGTGGGAATGCATTGCTGGACGCGCTGCGTCCCGTATACGCAAGGTACTGTTCGTGACTCGCGGCGCAGCGCGCCTTGACTGCATTCCCACGCAGCGCGTGGGAACGAGAAAACCCACCCTTAACAAAACCTACCTCAACACTCCCGCCGGGCTGGAATAACTGTCCAACACCTGTACATAATTAGCTCGCTCATACGCGCTAGGATCGATGGCGTGCTGCTGGCTGACGCTGCCTTTTAATTGATTGACCGAATCATATTCATGCTCGACCAGCCATTGTTCCATTTCAGTCAGTATTTCGCTTAAACTGCCCACACCGTGTTTCAGCAATACACTGCAAAGATGCACCGCATCGGCTCCTGCCAACAGCGCTTTCAGCACATCGGGCGTCTGATGAAAGCCGCCGGTTACCGCAAGCGATAGCTTAGTCCGGCCGTACAGCAAAGCCGTCCAGCGTATGCGCAACAAGGCTTCGGTTGAGGATGACAACTCCAGCTTCGGCACGACTTCCAGCGTTTCCAGATCAATATCGGGCTGATAGAAACGGTTGAATATCGCTATACCGTTGGCTCCGGCGGCTTCCAGGCGTTTGGCGAAATGAATCGGCGAACTGAATTGTGAAGAAAGCTTCATGACAATCGGCACGCTGACCTGCATTTTCAATTCCTGCAATATATCCAGGTAACGTTGTTCGACAGCATCTCCGCTTTCCTCGGCATTTGCGGCCAGATGATAGATATTCAGCTCTAGCGCGTCAGCGCCCGCCTGCTGCAATTGCTTGCCGTACTCGACCCAGCCGCTCAAGGACGTGCCGTTCAAACTGGCGATGACCGGAATAGCTAGAGTGGACTTGAGTTGTTGTAGATGCTCCAGATACTGTTCCTGGTAGGTCTGGATGTGATCCGGCATCGGATGAAACGAATCCGATTCATTATGTCCTATCGATTGATTATAAAAAAACCGGTCCATTTGATGTTCTTCGGCTTCGATTTTTTCTTCGAATAGCGAATACATCACCAACGCCGATGCGCCTGCGTCTTCGAGTCTGCGCGCACTGTCCATATCCCTGCTCAACGGCGATGCCGACGGCACCAACGGGTTAGCCAGTTTCAAGCCTATGTAATCAGTCGTTAAATCAACCATTGTCGGTCTCCTTGGCGCTTTCGCTCTTGAGTTGGGCTTTCACCGCTGAAACGCTGGTCGATTCGTTCCAGGCCAGCTCAGACAGTTGTTTGTAATAGTGATAGCGGTTTTTCACATCCTGCTGCGCCTGTTCCAAAAAACGCTCTGCGTCTTCAGGATGCGTTTGCCACAACATGCTGAACCGGGTTTCGGTTTTGACGAAGTCGCGGTAAGGGATCGACGGTTCCGCAGAATCCAGGTGCATCGGGTTCTTGCCCTGTTTGATCTTGCCGGGATCGAACCTGAACAACGGCCAATGCCCACTTTTGACGGCCAAGTTTTGCTGCCGGTGATTGTTGGACATGTCCACGCCGTGTGCGATACACGGTGCATAAGCGATGATGATGGACGGGCCGTCGTGGGCTTCGGCTTCCAAAAATGCATTCAGGGTTTGCGTGTCTTTACCGGCATACGCGACATGGGCGACATAGACATTGCTGTAATCCATCGCCAGCAATGCCAAGTCTTTTTTAGCCGTTGCCTTGCCGCCCGCGGAGAATTTTGCGACTGCGCCCAACGGTGTCGCTTTGGAGGTTTGCCCGCCGGTATTGGAATAAACTTCGGTATCCAGCACCAGGATATTCACATTGCGCCCGCTGGCCAAGACATGATCGAGGCCGCCGTAGCCGATGTCGTAAGCCCAGCCGTCGCCGCCGATAATCCAGACGCTTTTCTTGCACAAGCTGTCCGCTAATTGGAGCAATGTGTGCCCCGCCTGATTATTCAAGAATTGCAAGTGTCGTTTGAGTGCGGCAACCCGCTCACGCTGTTCGTAAATCCCCGCTTCATCGGATTGGTCGGCGTTCAATATCGCATCGACCAATTCGCCGCCTACCGGCTCTCGCAGTGCAACCAGCAATTCCCTGGCGTATTGGTTTTGCTTGTCGAGGGCGATCCGCATCCCCAAGCCGAATTCCGCATTGTCTTCGAATAACGAATTGCTCCATGCAGGCCCGCGGCCTTCCGGGTTTTTAGTCCACGGTGTGGTCGGCAAATTGCCGCCGTAAATCGACGAACAACCGGTCGCGTTCGCAACCACCATGCGGTCGCCGAACAATTGCGAGGCCAGTTTTATGTATGGCGTTTCGCCGCAACCCACGCAGGCTCCGGAAAACTCGAACAACGGCTGCAATACCATCGAGCCTTTGATGGTGTTGGTTTTCAACAGTCTGCGGTCGTATTCGGGGATAGCCAAAAAGAAATCCCAGTTGTCGCGCTCGGTTTCGCGTAGCGGCGGTTGCGGCTGCATATTGACGGCTTTGCGGCTGGCGTTGGACTTATCCCGGATCGGGCAAATATCGACGCATAACGTACAGCCGGTGCAATCTTCCGGCGCGACCTGGTAGGTGATTTCCAGCCCAGCCGGGAAATCCTTGCCCAGCATAGCCGCGTGCTTGAAGGTAGGCGGCGCTTTGTCCAATACATCGTCAGAATAAATTTTGCTGCGAATGACCGAATGCGGACACACCATCACGCATTTGCCGCACTGAGTGCATAAATCGGTTTCCCAGACCGGGATTTCCAACGCCAAGTTGCGTTTTTCATAAGCCGCCGTACCGGTCGGGAACGTACCGTCAACCGGCATCACACTGACTGGCAATGCATCGCCCCTGCCTACAATAATTTCTCCCGTCACTCGTTTGACAAAATCGGGCGCGGAACCGGGAATACGCGATTGAATAGCGAATGTGGGGGCGACTTCAGTCGCCGATTGTCCCGTAACAGGGCGACTGAAGTCGCCCCCACCTTGAGGGACTGCATGCAAATTAGCCAAGGTTTCATCAATGGCTTTGAAATTCAGTTCGACGATATGCTGGCCTTTTTTGCCGTAGGTCTTTTCGACCGCGTGTTTAATCGCAGTAATCGCCTGCTCCTCCGGCAACACGCCGGATATGGCAAAGAAGCAGGTCTGCATGATAGTGTTGATGCGCTTGCCCATGCCGCTTTTTTCGGCCACTTCATAACCGTCGATCACGTAAAAACGAATGTTCTTGGCTATCATTTGTTGCTGCATTTTAGCGGGTAGAGATTCCCAAACGCGCTCAATCGGCTCCGGCGTGTTCAATAAAAACACCGCGTTTTCCGCCGCATTGGCGAGCATGTCGTAACGTTCGAGGAAAATCGTTTGATGGCAGCCGATGAAATTGGCGTCGTTTTCGCCGATCAGGTACGTGGAGCGTATCGGCTTGGGACCGAAGCGCAAATGCGAAACGGTAATCGCGCCGGATTTTTTCGAGTCGTAAACGAAATAGCCCTGGGCGTGCAAATCGGTCGCTTCGCCGATAATCTTGATGGTGTTCTTGTTGGCGCTGACTGTGCCGTCGCTGCCCAAGCCGTAAAACATCGCCTGGAACGTATCGACGTGGGCGTCGGTTCGATAACTTGCATCCCAATCCAGGCTGGTATGGGTGACATCGTCGTGGATACCGATCGTGAAATGATTTTTCGGTTGCGGCTGTTTCAATTCGTCGAAAACCGCCTTGATCATGCCGGGCGTAAACTCTTTGGAAGACAGGCCGTAACGGCCGCCGACCACTTTCGGCATCACCGAAAACTTGGACTCGCCGCTGGAAAAATCCTGAGCCACAGCGCCAAGCACATCCTTATACAGCGGTTCGCCATCCGCGCCCGGCTCTTTGGTTCGATCCAATACGCCGATTTTGCGGCAGGTAGCCGGAAGCGCCGCTAACAGGCTGGCTGCATCGAAAGGCCGGTATAAGCGCACTTTAAGCAGGCCGACCGATTCGCTCTGACGGTTGAGATAATCGAGCGTCTCCGCGACGGCCTCCGCGCCTGATCCCATCATCACGATAACTCGCTCGGCGTCCGGCGAACCGACATATTCAAACAGGCGGTAACTGCGGCCGGTCAGCTTGGCAAACCCGTCCATCGCACCCTGCACGATGCCCGGCATCGCCTGATAATAGGCGTTGACCGACTCCCTGGCCTGGAAATACACATCGGGATTCTGGGCCGTGCCGCGCAGCACCGGGTTATCGGGCGTCAACGCCCGGCTTCGGTGCGCCCTTACCCAGTCTTCGTTAATCATTGCCAGCATGACGTCGTCATCCAGCATCCTGACCTTGGCGACTTCATGCGAGGTCCTGAACCCGTCGAAAAAATGCATCAGCGGAATGCGACCTTCCAGAGCGGCGGCATGGGCGATCAGCGCAAAATCCATCACTTCCTGCGGCGAATTGGAACACAGCATGCCGAAACCGGTCATCCGCGCCGACATCACATCGCTATGGTCGCCGAAAATCGACAAGCCTTGGCAAGCCAGCGAACGGGCGGCGATATGAAACACCGTCGGCGTTAATTCGCCTGCAATCTTGTACATGTTGGGCAGCATTAACAGTAAGCCCTGAGAGGCGGTAAATGTCGTCGCCATCGATCCGGCCTGCAATGCGCCGTGGATGGCTCCGGCGGCACCGGCCTCACTTTGCATTTCTATAACTTGCGGCACCGTGCCCCATAAATTGACCTGCCCGCGTGACGACCATTCGTCGGCCCATTCGCCCATGGTAGACGACGGCGTTATCGGGTAAATCGCGATAACTTCGTTGAGTTTATGCGCTACCGTCGCGGCAGCCTGATTTCCATCGATGGTAAGCGTTTGCTGATTTTGCATGAGACAGCCCCTGTGATGAACAAAAGAAGCGCAACTGCCCTACCCCCCAGAATAGAATTAAAGACTTGGATTGGAATTGCGCATTGACCGGCAGTATAGAATAGGGAGAGTGAAACAGCCATAGTCGGGTGCGATACGGAGTGCGGATTGGATAGGCCGGTTATAAAACAGCAGACAATAGATTTCTTGGCAAAAATCAGGTGACATTGATTCAGCCGCCGCACCAATGAGGTGATAAGCGTCGGCTTAATACGCGCCGCGTAGCGGCTTACGGATGCAGCCTAAACGGCCACAGGAGGGGCGGTTTTAAACTCAGCCCTCCAGCAGTTCCCTCCGTTCACTTAGAACGCTTTGTGGTGTTGAATACAAATGAAGCAACAACACCGCGATTATCAAATTTAATAACCAAGTCTTCGGTGCTGCCGTCACCAAACAAGGTGTAATAGTAGTTGCCGTAAGTCCATGTCTTCATACCATTATCAAGACCGGTTCTCCAAGGATTGCCAAACGTGGTATAGATGTCTTTCTGGGTGGTTTCCCCTATCTTGATGGTAGATACCGGGGCTGTTGGAAACTCGTGCCCTACCGTAGCACATCCTGAAATCATCAAAAACATCACCACAACCAAGCTCCGCAACAACCCGCCAATCCGTGCTGAACACAAAAAATCAATTTTCATTTTTATTCCCTATCCAGTAAAAAACGATGTGATATTTAATTAAATTATTGTTTGGTCTTTTTCAGCCAATGCTCAAAAAACTGATCCTCAGGCAACGGTTTGCTAAAATAATACCCTTGATAATAGGGACAACCGTTTTCTTTTAGAAATTCCAACTCCATTTTT
>DATBQC010000866.1:0-3190 GCA_036561065.1 Methylobacter sp.
CTATCAAAAGCGCCTAAAGAACGGCGCGGTCATCCTTTGCCGCGTCGACGTGTTCCCGATGCAGGCGCAGCGACAAGCCAAACACTGGCCCGAGCAGGGGCAGCGCGTGACGCACTGGTTCACCTACGCCGACGCCGCCGAGGAGGTTTCGGAGGTCGAGTTGAAGGCGCTGATTTTGGCGTTCGGCAAGGGGAAGCTTTCGTCGGGGTGAGACGGAAGCGTGGAGGCCGCCATTTCACGCCCGGCTACACAATCATCGCGGGGTAAACTCCGCTTTGACTTTCAATCGCAGGTAGCTACAGTTATTATCATTGCATCGACTGGGCCAAGAAATGACACCATAACGCTTTTTCTTATTTCTTTTTTCAAGGAGATTTTCTTAGATAATGCATATCGATATATACATCCGACGAAACTGTTTTCAGCCTTCGGCGCATCGTCTGAGAACTCCAAATTTAAAAATCGCCCATTCCTCACGGGTATGAATGTTGGATATGATTCATATTGCGATATTTGCATGTTAGTTTCAACGTGATCCATAAACCTAGATTTATATATTGCAATCCCCCTTGCTTTTATAAGTTCAAATATATCATGTATATTGATAATTTTATACGACCCATCAACTAGAAGCGCCGCATGTGTTATGTGGAGTGGGTCCAAGTCGAGATCACATAGACTATACGTGGCGGCGCACCACGTTGCGGAATCAGTATTACCTTCCTTCAACAAGGATAATTGTTCGCCTGCCCATTTTACAATTGCTTCATGTGAAGCACGAAGCGATGTCCCAGAATTCCTCTTTGCCGAAATTACGTTATAATCTAGGTATCCAATAAAACCAGAAACGTGCCTCGCGTGAACCGTTGTTGCAAGACCCCCAATCGTTTGGACGCTTAAAAAGCTTGTTGGTTGGCTAAATGTCGTTGATAAAGCAGCTAGGCCACAAGGTTGAATTCCGTTGTGTATAAATCGTAAACGGCCGCATGGCTCATCGATGCGAGAGCTAGATGAATTAGATAGATAATTATCGAATGATATTTGCTCAAGCCATTTATGTCTGCTTTCATAGCTTTTTAAGCTAGAAACATCATTATGTATTTGATGCCAGCTATCATCTCCTGGAAGCCGTAATTCAACACGAGTGTCTAAGCCTGCGACAAGCGAAGCGAGATAGTTTGCAAACGAAACATAAAAATCGGAGGCACCAACCAGACCAGTCGTTATTTTGATATTAAAAGGCTCAGAAATATCGTCTTTTAAAATGCATGTTATAACAGTAGATTCGTCGAAGCCGACCGGTCTTTCTTTTGAAAGTGTGGGCCTAAGCGTCAATCCCTTCGGAAAGCTAAGCGTAAGAACATCGCTCCGGGCCGCATCCCATCGTCGAGTTGAAACATAGACCTTAGACGCAACCATAAATACTGAATAGAAACCAATTCCAAACCGCCCAACCGGCTGGAAGCGAGAAGATCTGAGACCCGGAAATTCTTCTTGCACAAGGTCGGAAATCCAGAATGAGGTTCCAAAGTCCAACAAAGGCCCGGTGAGCACCCGCTCGGACATGCCCGACCCATCGTCAATCACATCAATTACGGTTTCTCCGGTTGGAGCCCGCCTGACCTGAATCCTAATTTTCCCGACGTATTCCGATTGCATTTCCCTACGCGCAACAACAGCATCGCGCGCATTTTGAATCAGTTCACGTAGAGCAACACTCAGAGTGTCATGCTCTCCATAGAGGCTTGTTCCACCGAGGGTTTTCACCAAAGACTCGATATTCCCAACATGAATTTTGGCGGAACATGGCTTCCATCCTTCCACGCGAATATATTCGCTCATAGCTTCAGGCGAGGATGTTCCAGACACTCTTTTAACCTTGAATGGCGGGCTAATAACCGATTGATCTCTTGATTCCAATAACGCATTTGATGTTTTTATTTCAGAATCGACTAGCTGAATCGCATCGTAGGCAACCCACCAAGCATCCACGTGATCCGCGCCGAAATTACGCTGCGAGGTGAATAACAGGGAGCAGCCTTCCGAATCAGATTGGTCTAGGTCTGCTCTAGCCAACCAATTTTGGGCGGTCCAATGATCAGCCGAGATGCCCTGTCGATGCGTTAGAGCCCGCAAAAAATCAGGCGCTCTCCTATCGTCGATGTGGGCGGCATCTGCACACCTGAGCAAGCAGGCAATTTTCACCGGGTCGACCCGCCATTCGCGCGGGAACCCGCTAGGCGCATTGATTTGTTTGGGAAGTTTCGAGTTGACGCTCTCAGTGGACCAATGGTGACTTGCTGCGATCAATCCAATGAGCTTGCCGTAACAGTTTCTCAGTTCCGAATCATCGATCAAATATATGTTGTCGCCCTCTGGCGTTCTCCACGCTTTTTCGCCAAGATAACTTGCTTGCTTTGCATGCAGGTTTCGTAGAGCTGCAAAATCCGCTGTTTTTTTCCAGTCCGCTTCGCGATCAGTGGCATTCTTGTCCTCCGCCGAAGCATATGCGTCTCGCCACTCTATGCTATTCCGTAAACCATCGGCGCCATCTTCGTAAGCTTCAAAACACAAAGCGGAATCATGCAACAAGATTGCACCACCCAATACAAATCCTTCCATCGGATTCAACGGGTATTTGGGGCCAGCAATCAAATCCGCTGTTTCCCAAAGGGCGTCCAAGTGAGTTACGTCGTGAATGGTCAAATCGGGCAAGGCAACCTGAATTTGGCTGGTCAGTTGCGAGGCTCGGGCGCGAAATTTCTCGTAGACGGTTCGCAAACGCTCAAGACATTCTTGATCGTGGCCATCACATTTCGAGTTGGCAAGAGATTGCTTCCAGAGCCCCGTTTCTTTGTATCTCCCGGCCATATCATCCTCTAGCGCAGAGAAAGCATCACTGTTGATACCTTATCGCAAACGGGCGCAACGCGGCGTGAGTTTATCAGGTCGGCACTGATGTTCGCACATTTTGATCACGAATCTCTTGTTGAAAGCGGATTTTAGCTGGTCCAGAGCTCAACCGCTCTCCCGCATCCTTTCAAACCCCGCCTCGATATCCGCCTGCAAATCCGCGACATCCTCCAGCCCGACGGAAAAGCGCAGCGCCGGGCCGCCCGGCGCCCATGTCGTCGCGGTGCGCGTAAAGCGGCAGTCGAACGGGATGACCAGGCTCTCATAGCCACCCCAG
>DATBQC010000867.1:0-1554 GCA_036561065.1 Methylobacter sp.
AAGGGATAATCGCAATAAGTCCTGCATGATGTTTCCGTAAGAGCTCCTTATCGATTCGGGGACGCTCAAAGAACCCTTCAGTCCATGACTTGGTGACGAGAGCAAGAAGATTCTTATATCCTTCATTGTTTTCAGCAAGAAGCACAATGCGTGATCGCTTCGAATCAATCGCTGGGTCCATATCGCGTCGTCCACGAGGTGCAAGATAGGCATCAACGCCAAGTATTGGTTTGATACCAGCTTTCATGGCTGCTTTATAGAACTCTATTGCACCATGCATATTGCCAGCATCAGTAAGTGCAATAGCATCCATACCTTCTTTTTTTGCCTTTGCGACAAGTTCGTCGATCTTAGGCAATGCCTGCAAGAAGCTATAGTGCGAATGCGTATGGAGATGGGTAAAACGACCAGACATGGCACTCAGTATATACTCTCTTCATGAGATTTCTTATTGGCGTCGATGAAGCGGGACGTGGGCCCTTGGCGGGGCCGGTATCTGTTGGAGTGGTTGCAGTACCAGAGAATTTTGACGTGGCGATGGAATTTCCCGGTGTGAATGATTCAAAGAAGCTTACTGAGAAGAAAAGGGAAGAGTTCTACACCATGCTCACTGACCGCACGGCTAAGGGGGACATACGATTTGTTGTCGAATTTGAGAGTGCCGAGATGATTGATAAAGACGGTATCGTTCCTGCGGTGCAGAGGGCACTCTCACGTGGTCTGCACGCACTTGCTCCAGATACGGCACTCACACGGGTCCAGCTTGATGGTTCGTTACATGCGCCCAAGGAATATGAGCAGGAAACTATAATCGGTGGCGATGCTCTTATTCCGATTATCTCGTTAGCTTCTATCGCGGCGAAAGTCGAACGCGACCGCTTAATGTGCATCCTTGCTAAAGAATATCCAGAATATAGTTTTGAAACCCATAAAGGCTATGGCACCAAGATTCATTATGAAATGCTCGAGAAATACGGTCTTTGTGCTATCCACCGTCGATCTTTCGTCCATCTTGACAAAGAGGATAAATAAGACTATAGTGTCCTCTTGTGTCAAGCTTAGGTTGCTGAAGACATAAAAGATCTTTGAGGAGAGTGGGATGAACACAAACGATGTAGGGAGTAGCAGTACGCGCCCAATGGTGAGGACGAGCAGCACAGAAATCGCTTACAGCGCTATGCAAATTAAGTCCCGCATAGGACGAGATTGCACGATTTGTCGTTTGCACGACAACGCATTATGCGGACATCGGGGATGTGAACCCGAATACGGATGTAGTGATTTTGCACAAAAAAAGAGTACCGGCTAAACAAGTTTGGTACGATCCAGTAGACAAAGCGCCACCCACAAGGGGCGCTTTTGATTTTTTATAGAGAGCATGGTAAGGTACTGAGCATATGTCAATTCGAATGCGCCACACTAGAGGGCACACCAATAATCGCCGATCGCACCACGCGCTCAAGGATACTAATATCGTTACCGATAAGGAGACGGGTAATCTCCGCCTACCACACCGACTTGATGAACTAACGGGTATGTACCGCGGGAAGCAGA
>DATBQC010000868.1:0-2255 GCA_036561065.1 Methylobacter sp.
TTATGCAGCCATTCTTTAGGCAGAACCGGCAGGATAATTTCATCCATTACCGCTTCATGCAATGCTTTGGTGGCAATTTCGGGCGAATGCTGTGTAGACAAAACAACAGCATCAATCGCTACAGGTTTGTTATTTTCATAGCGGAAAGTGACTTGGCTTTTCGCGTCAGGACGCAGCCAAGGCAGGGTTTTATTTTTACGCACTTCAGCCTGACGCTTGACCAGCAGGTGAGAATAAGTAATCGGAGCCGGCATCAAAACATCGGTTTCATTGCTGGCATAACCAAACATTAAACCCTGGTCGCCTGCACCTTGTTCGTGGTCATCGCCTTCGTCAACACCCATCGCAATATCTGCCGACTGTTTGCCGATAGCGTTTAAAACAGCGCAGCTTTGGCCGTCGAAACCTATATCGCCATGATCATAGCCGATGTCACAAACGACTTTTCGCACTAGGGCTTCAAGATCGACCCAAGCATTGGTGGTGACTTCGCCAGCCAAAATGACCATGCCTGTCTTTACCAGCGTTTCGCAGGCAACACGCGAACGTGGATCTTGTGCCAGTAAGGCATCAAGTACCGCATCTGAAATTTGATCTGCAACCTTATCTGGGTGCCCTTCTGAAACCGATTCTGATGTAAAAGTATAATTATTGCTCACGATACCACCTTGTTGAAATGTAGAATCTAAGATGTACAAAAGGCTGCATAGGCAGCCTTCTTATGTATGGTGGGCCCTGTAGGACTTGAACCTACGACCTGCCGATTATGAGTCGGACGCTCTAACCAACTGAGCTAAGGGCCCTTTGTATTATTTACTCGCCATCCAGAAAGCACCTTAATTGCTCTGATCTTGAGGGATGTCTAAGTTTTCTCAATGCCTTGGCTTCAATTTGACGAATCCGCTCACGCGTCACATCAAACTGTTTACCAACTTCTTCCAACGTATGGTCGGTATTCATATTAATACCAAAGCGCATGCGCAGAACTTTTGCCTCTCTTGCCGTTAATCCCGCCAATACATTTTGTGTTGATTCACGTAAGCCGGCAATCGTTGCCGCCTCAACTGGGGACAATACTTTAGCATCTTCTATGAAATCTCCCAAATGAGAATCTTCATCGTCGCCGATAGGCGTTTCCATTGAGATGGGTTCTTTGGCAATTTTTAGTACTTTGCGAACCTTGTCTTCCGGCATTTCCATGCGTTCTGCCAACTCTTCCGGCGTGGCTTCCCGGCCCAGTTCCTGAAGTATCTGTCTGGAAATGCGATTCAATTTATTGATTGTTTCAATCATATGCACCGGAATACGAATCGTTCTGGCCTGATCCGCGATAGAGCGAGTAATGGCTTGTCGGATCCACCAGGTTGCATAGGTAGAAAATTTGTATCCGCGACGATATTCAAATTTATCGACGGCTTTCATTAAACCGATATTGCCTTCCTGAATCAAATCCAAGAACTGCAGGCCGCGATTGGTATATTTTTTTGCGATTGAAATTACCAGCCTTAAGTTGGCTTCGATCATTTCTTTTTTCGCGCGTCTTGCTTTGGCTTCACCGATAGACATACGTCGGTTAATGTCCTTTAGCCCGCCGATGGTCAAGCCATACTGCGCTTCAATATCGGCCAATATCTTTTGGGATTTGCGAACTTCTTTTTCGCGATCTTTCAATGCTGCCGAGTACTTGCTTCCGGCATGCAAATGCTGATCAAGCCATTCTGAACTGCCTTCATATTCCGTAAAAGAAGCGATAAACTCTTTGCGCGGCATTTTTGCGTGATTGACGAAAGCGTCCATAATCAGCTTTTCCTGCTCGCGCACGGCAGCAACGCCATTAGGAATAATCCCTGTTAATTTTTTTAAATATTGCGGTGTCCATTTGAATTCCATGAACAGATCGGCCAAAGCCTCAAACTCTTTTTCTGTTTTGTCGTTCGAATAGCCATGTTTTTTGATCGCTGCGGAAGCCGTTTTCAGCTGTTTTCTGAGCGCATCAACTTTTTCTTTGACTTCTTCGTAGTTGAGTCCTTTCGGCTCTTCATCGGCAGGAGCCTCTTCAACATCGTCGCTGACGGGCAGGGTGGCGACAAAATCTTCAGGTTCGCTTAAATCGACAAACCCGGTAATTAAATCCGTTAGGCGGATACTGCCTTCTTCGCCGGAAATATCATCGAATGATTGTAAAAAGTCTTCAACGACGATGCAGGAGCGGGCAATAGCTTTGACCAGCTGCTGTTGGCCTTCTTCAATGCGCT
>DATBQC010000869.1:0-1568 GCA_036561065.1 Methylobacter sp.
GAGTTCCATTTCTGAACTCGATCTTACAAACCAATCGAAACCAGATTTACATGATCATCTTTCGAATATCGATGAAATTCGTCCTGGAAGTCGCCGCAGATCTTTTGAAAATTGCTTCGCAAAGCCACTGAAAGTGCGGCCCATTACCGTAGTTCCATTGCCATCTCGTGGCCTTTTGGAATTGGCAGCGGTTTTATGTCTTACAACATGGGCGGCGTTCTCAATTTTATCACCGTCACCTGCGGCTGGATTTGGTTTACCAAGAATGTCACCCTCAGGGGCGCTTAGAGGTAGAGAGTTCGTCGAAGCAACGTTGCTGCTGGTATTTTTTACCGTGATATTGGTCTCCGGTATATGCTGAGAAACCCCATCTTTGCTTGAACCGGAAACTTCCGTCGCAGAGTTCTGTTTGTCGGCTGTCGCCGGTTTCGTTATGACGTTCTCCTCTATAGCTGCTGGACGGCTTTCTATCTCTCCGAGAGTCGCTTTAGAGGATATGTGGTTTTTAGTCACATCAGTCGTTTCAACCGCCCCCGCTTGATCGACGGGTCTTGATACTTCATGCGCCACCGGCATGTTATCTGCTACTGAAGGAAAGGCAGGCGCTGACTTTAATTTTGCAATCGACGCAATCTGCTTCGAAGATATGGAATTTGACGCCATCCCGTCATAGGCCAGTTTTCCGATTAGCGCCGCTAGTGCGATGATTAAGGCCGCTATCGCAGAAAATCGCGGCGACTTGCGAACCGGCGTATACGGTCCGACCGTCGTCGAGATAAACTCGCCATCAATACATTCAATTACGATGAGGCTTCGCGTTGCCCCTGCTTCTCCAAATCGATTTTTCCTAAACTCTGGTTTTTGAGCCTCACTTTTAGCTGGCAAACGGTGCCGGCTATTTTCAAATACGCCGGAGCGATATTCAATCGCGCCATTTGCAATAATTTCACCTTCAATCTCTCGCTTAACAATCAAGGTGCTCTTCACACCACGTTTCCAAAACGCCAACCTCTCTGCGGCATAATGCAGTTTCCCGACAACCCCGAAAGGCCCTACGCTAAAAGGATTTTTCATTGATTGTCTCCAGATTCGAGACGGATTAAGGATCGGAGAGGCCTTGGGCGGATTTTTCCTGCGCGTTCGGCGCTGCCCCCGATTTTCATACCCAAATTTGATTTGGATTAGAGACAGATTTTCAGGCAATTTTAAGAGTAAGCGTCGCATCCCGGATGATTGCCTGGCATTTTTAAATCGATGGGCATGCGCTTTGTCTCGAGCGACAATCAGGATGACACTGCGCCGCCGCCGGGGTGACCAAGGAAGGGCGTAGCCCGACCTGAGGATTCCCGGCGGCGGCGCAGTGTCGGAAAGGGCTCCCTTCTGGCGGTAACGGCGGCTGGGTGATTGATGGGCCTTCTCTTTGGAGAGGACCGTTTCGTTGTCCGGCCGACATGTCACCGATCACCAGATGAGACTTTTCAGGGTCTGTTTCACTCTCGGTGCAAAGTGACGGTCGCGACATGCTGTAACTCTCGGAGGACGTGTAAGAATCCAGTCTGGCGGGACCG
>DATBQC010000870.1:0-8105 GCA_036561065.1 Methylobacter sp.
ATAAGAACCGCTAATTATCTGTGTAAAATGGATATGGAGAGCAGCCAGCCAAATATTTTTTGCAATGATATACCTGTGGACGATTTGAATAACATCATTGATAAAGTCCACAGTCAATTTGAAGCTATTTTTAAACTTTTCTACTCGGCATGCGGCTAGTCATAAACTGTTCGTCGTGGAAACGGAGCGTAGTTAAAATACAAGCTTGTTTTTTCGTAATGGCTCAACCGCCATCCAAGTTACCTTAATTTTTAAAAAACAAATTTAAATGACCGGTTTGGGGCGATACTTACCGGTCAAAATATTTCCGGTTCCGCCTAGCGTATTTCAAGTCGATTTTAGGTGACAGGAAAAAATTAGCTAGTTGGCTCTGAAAATCCTCGTGTTGACGGTTCGATTCCTATTCTGGGAGCCATGGTTTCAATGTCATGGTTGGCGAGCTGAAATACGTCCATGTAGCCCGAATGATGGTTTTCTCGGGGCTTGTGTATAAAGACGAGAGCTTGAGCTTGGGGGACTAATCCTTCGTAAGCAAAGCGGCGTTGCCACCTATCGCAGCGGTGTTTATTGTGACGGTCTGTTCTATCGCGAAACGGCGCAGATAATCGGGACCGCCGGCTTTCGGACCAGTACCGGACAGCCCCATGCCGCCGAAAGGCTGTACGCCCACCACCGCGCCGATCATATTCCGGTTGACGTAGATATTGCCGACTTTAACGCCCTGCCGGATAGTGTTGACGACAGCATCTATCCTGCTGTGTATACCCAGTGTCAAGCCGTAGCCGGTCGCATTGACTGCGCTAATAACTTGATCGAGTGCCGATTCGCGGTAACGGATCAGATGTAATATCGGCCCGAATACTTCCTGGGTCAGCTGCGATAACGATTGTAGTTCTATCAGGCTTGGCGGGAAAAAACTGCCATGTGCCAAACCGTCCGGCAACGGCAATTGATAAAGCAGCTGCGCCTGATCCTGCATGGCTTCCAGATGCGCAGTCAATAGAGCCAGTGCGGCATGGTCAATGATCGGGCCTATATCGGTTTGGTAAACGCCGGGATTACCGATAGTCAATTCCTGCATAGCGCCTATCAACATGGCAATGGCTTTATCGGCAATATCCTCCTGCACGAATAAAACCCGCAACGCCGAACATCGCTGACCGGCGCTGTTGAAAGCCGAGACCACGGCATCCTGAACCAGCTGTTCAAGCAATGCCGAGCTATCGGCAATCATCACATTCTGCCCGCCGGTTTCGGCAATTAGCGGCACAATATTCTGATGATGCCGGGCTAATTGCAGGTTAATGGTCTGTGCCGTTGCTGTGGAACCGGTAAAGACAACCCCGGCAACCCTGGAATCAGGCAATAAATAGTCTCCAAACAGGCTGCCGCCCACCGGCAAAAACTGCAACACCGATTCGGGTATACCGGCCTGATGCAGTAACTGGATGCAGCGCATCGCGGTTAATGCGGTCTGACTGGCTGGTTTGGCGATAACCGTATTGCCTGAGGCAAGCGCCGCCGCTATCTGACCGATAAAAATGGCGATCGGGAAATTCCATGGGCTGATGCAGACATAAACCCCGCGGCCGTAATGATAGAGTAAGTTTTCCTCGCCGGTAGGGCCGGGCAGCCTGAGCGGTTCGCCGAATAAGTCCAACGCGGATTGGGCGTAATAACGGCAAAAATCGACAGCCTCCCTGACTTCCGACAACGCGTCCTTGATCGTGCGTCCACCTTCCCTTATGCACAAAGAAACCAGCTCCAGTCGATGCAATTCCAGCAGGTCGGCTGCCTGTTTCAAATATTCGGCGCGTTGTGCAACAGGGCAAAGCCGCCAGTCGGAAAATGCCTGAGATGCGCCGGTTAACGCGTCGCCAATAGCAGCCGCTTCCGCGAAAGTCACAGTGCCGACAGTCAAACGGTTATCGCAAGGATTAACGATAAGCCGTTCCTTACCGGAACAGGGGCTGCCGTTTATTAACGGCATTGCCGTCCATTGTTTAGCGGCCAACTCATCCAGGGTTCGCTGCACCGATTCCAATTGCTCGGGGTCGGCCAGATTCAATCCGGATGAATTAACTCGTTTGCCGAACAAATTACGGGGCGATACGATGGGCGATTGCTTGGCCGATGTTGCCGCCGCCACCGGGTCGCTAACCAGTTCGGCGACGCTAATATCGGGATGGCTGATCTGGTTGATGAAAGAGGTGTTCGCGCCGTTTTCCAGTAAACGCCTGACCAGATACGGCAACAGCTGATGATAATCGCCGACCGGCGCATAAACACGGCACGGAATGCGCCAGTTTTGCACTTCGATGATTTCCCTGTACAGCCTATCGCCCATGCCATGTAAACGCTGGAACTCATAGCCCGGATGCTGCCGGCCGAATTGATAAATAGCGGCAACGGTATGCGCGTTATGGCTGGCGAACTGGGGATAAAACGCATCCGGTTTGGACAGGATAAACTGCGCGCAGGCCAGATAGGACAAGTCGGTCGCCGACTTATGGGTAAACACCGGGTAATCGGCCAGCCCGTTTTCCTGCGCCCGTTTTATTTCGCTGTCCCAGTAAGCGCCTTTGACCAAGCGCAACGGAATCTTCTTTTGTCGGCATTCGGCCAGTTTAGCCAGCCAGCGGATCAGCGGCAGCACTCTTTTTTGATAGGCCTGCACGGCCAAACCCAGTCCCGGCCAGCCGTCCAAATCGGGATGGTTAAAAACCGCGGCAAAAATATCCAGCGACATGTCCAGGCGTTCGGACTCTTCCGCATCGACAGTGATCGCAATATTGGCCTCGCGGGCTGTCTGTGCCAACGCCAGTAGTTTATCGGTTAATTCCTTGACGGCGCGGCCATGCTGCAACGGCTCGTAACGGGGACAGAGCGCCGATAACTTGATCGATATGCCCGGATTAGCGTAAATATCGACAGAGACCGCGTGCACGGCTAATGCATTAACAGCCGAATGATACGCCTGGAAATAATGTTCGGAATCGGCCTGCGTTAGCGCCGCCTCTCCGAGCCTATCGAAAGAATAGCGAAACACTGGATACTGCCCGCTAAGCTGAACGGCATCCTGCATGGATTCCGCAAAGACAAACTGCAACGCCAGATGCTGCATGGCCTGCTTTATTGCGGTGCGTATTAACGGTGCGCCCATCCGCGAGAGCAATTGTTCGAAGACAGCAGGCCCATGATGCGCTTCAAATTCCCCTGCAAATAACAATGCTTTGGTGGCTAAATTGACCAGCGGGGAAGCGCTATGCTGTAAATGGCTTTGCCAGTCTGCATCGGTGAGTTTTTCCTGTAAAAACAGGTCTTGCGTACGGCTGTCGGGAATACGCAGCAAGGCTTCGGCGATCCCCATTAAAACAACGCCTTCATGAGAATTAAGCTGGTATTCCTCAAGGAACGCTTCAATCGCGGTTTGCCGGGATTTTTTTTCCCTGACTGCGGTAACCAGGGTTTTGGCGCAATCGCCTACCGAAACCGGATCGTAACCGTCTAATGCCGCTGATAATTGAGTGATGAGCTGTTGCTCATCGGCCAGATAAGCCTGATTAACGGCCTTTCGTAATTCGGCTAACGGTTTTTGAGTCATAGAGGTCAACCCATGGGCAATAATTTCCAGTCTCTTGGCAGGTAAGCCTTGAAATCGGAAATTGGATCAAAAAACAGACCGATCAATTGGTTTCATTGTTCCATAGTAGGCGCGCAAGTCAATTTCTTTCGTTGCCGCTTTGCGGTCTCCTGCTTAGAGAATTACTTCGAAAACAGCAAGTAAATTTGACGGTAACTAACAAGGTAGAGTAAAAATAAAACTCGCTCATTTACACTTCGATGAGGCGGCAACTTTCATTAAATCGATATGTTTTGGATTTATTGATCATAATCGATCGACACTCAGCAATAAGCAGCGCATCGACAGACAAAACTTAAATTCATAGGGTGCTTCTATTCGCAGACTCTGTTAAACAGTTACTGTTTTTAAAAGGAGTAAACAATGAAAACACACGCGATGCTATCAACAACGCTACTGGTAATTTGCAGCTTGTATAGTGGTATCAATTGGGCGCGAGGCCACGGCCATTCTAGTTTTGGCTTTTATTTCGGCGCACCGCTTTATCCTTATCCATATTACAACGATCCTTTTTATTACCCTTATTATTATCCGCCGACCGTGATCACGGTACCGGCAACCCCGCCAGTCTATATTCAGCAATCTCCTCCGGCTACCCAACAACAATATCAATCCGGCTACTGGTATTATTGCAACCACCCCGAAGGCTATTACCCTTACATCAAAGAATGCCCAAGAGGTTGGCAACAAGTTGCGCCAATACCGTCCTCACCTCGTTAAGGAGTGCAAATATGTCGCGTTTTTCTATAGTATTTTTAGTCATGTTTATGCTGGCAGCTACCGGTTGCGTTAGCTTACCTACCGGCCCCAGTGTCATGGTGCTGCCCGGTTCCGGCGTATCTTTTGAACAGTTCCGTAACGACGATGCTGTCTGCCAGCAATACGCTTCTTTCCAGGTTGGCGGCACTAGCGCCAATCAAGCGGCGGTGAATAGCGGTGTCACCAGCGCAGCAGTCGGTACGGCTTTAGGTGCGGCAGCCGGAGCGGCGCTCGGTGGAGGGCGCGGAGCCGCCATCGGCGCTGGTACCGGTTTGGTGGGCGGCAGCTTGGTTGGTACAGGTGCCGCCGGCAGTTCCTTGTATGCAACGCAAGACCACTATGATGTGGCTTATATTCAATGCATGTATGCCAAAGGCCATCAAGTTCCGGTATCGGGACAATTCTCTAACGAAACGTCTCGGCAAGCTGTGCCGCCTTCTTCGCATATTCCGCCGCCACCGCCCGGCTCACCGCCACCGGCTCCTACAAAATAACAGCGCCGTCAGGGAACAGCAGCAGTTTCCAAGCCGAGCCAAACAATGCGAAAAACTGCCGCATTTTGGCTCGGTTTGGCTTCCTAGCTACGTATTCAACCAATGCGCCGCGTGGAAACTAGGAAGTCAGCTGTCGATAATTTCAAGGCAAACGATCATCGTATGCCGGATGATAAATAGAGTCATCGCTATCGGGTAAAGCGTGTAATGGCGGGTGATCAGCAGGCTAATCAGTACAAACGCCACAAGCGCGCTGATGTTGAAGCGAGTGCTTTTTTCCAGATAACGCAAATGCACGATAGATTCCAGATCGAAATATTCGCTTTTGTTGATCAGGGTTAGCGTTACGATTGAGGTTAACAGTGCGAAATATAGCGGGAAGAAAAAGAACATCGGCGCATCGCTGCTGAACTGCGGCTGCCAGTAGGCATACCAGACCAACAGGCAGCTACTTGCAAAACCGTCATGCCAGATCATGGTGGGGGCTTTTTTCAAATACCCGGCCAGCAGGCTGGCCGCCATGATCGTCAGACCGATACCCAAAGCCACAGGCGTGGCAAGTAACGGCAGAAATTGGTTCGGATTTTGTACCAGAACCGCCAGCGACATGCTGCAAAGAATAAATCCGATCATGATTGAATGTCCCGTGAATTTTTTCTGACTATAACACCGCAAACGGGAGGAACACCAACCCCATTGCGTTATTGACGATTCTTGGTATTCTGGCGCCTCTTAGATCTTGAAGGATTTGTACGGACTTCACTTTATCAACCACACCTTAAATTTACTACCTGATGAAAATCGGCATACAAACCTGGGGCTCCAACGGCGATATTCGTCCGATGCTGGCGTTGGCCGACGGCCTGCAAAAAGCGGGTCACCGCGTAACGCTGGTAGTCAGCAGCATCGATAACCACAGCTATCAAGGAATCTGTGATCAATTGGGAATAGCCTACCGGCAAGTGCCGGAGCATGTCGATTTCGATATGCAGGATTTTGCCCAGCGCTCGTTTCGGATGCATACGCTGCAATGGCTGCGGGCGTTGCTTGATGCCGCGTTCTTTCCCTACGAGCAAGCCGTGTATCAGGCCGCGCAGCAGTTGGCCGCCGACAACGATTATCTGATCGGCCACCATTTTCTTTACCCGCTAAAGCTGGCCGCGCTGCAACAGCAAAAGCCGTTTTTTAGCGTGACTTTTTGCTATGTTGCGATACCCGATCCAACATCACCGCCGTTTAGATTTCCTGATTTGGGTCGTGCTATCAATCAATTGAGCTGGAAGCTGGTGGATGCCGTATTCAATTGGGTGCTAAAAAAACCGTTAAGCCGATTATGGCTGGAAGCAGGCCAATCGCCGCCAGCTAATATGCTGACTGAACTGCTGACCTCGCAACAACTCAATTTGGTCGCGGCCGATCCGTTGTTTTGCCGCTCAAGTGAACACTGGCAAGCGCAACACCAAGTCTGCGGCTTTTTGAATTTAACCGAAGATGCCCAGCACTGGACGATGCCAGACGCGCTGTCCGAGTTTCTAAATCACGGCACAGCGCCGGTATATATGACGTTCGGCAGCTTACAACAGGCGGTGCCCGACTGGAGCATGGAGCTGTTTTTGGAAGCGGCGGCCTTGGCCGGTTGTCGGGCCATCATCCAAACCAGCTCAACGCGCTATGCTGCGGACAGCCGGAACGACCAAGTCTATTTCATCGGCAGGCATCCGCATCAGCCGCTGTTCAAGCATTGCGCGACAGTCGTTCATCACGGCGGCGCAGGAACGACCCATGCCGCAACCCGCTCAGGGTGCCCGTCCGTGGTGGTGCCGTTTATGGATGAGCAGTTATTTTGGGCCCGGCAACTGCAAGCGCTGGGTTTGGCTGGCAAGCCGTTGCCCGCCAAAAACGTAACGGCCGCTGCTTTGGCCGAAGGTATTCGAACCGTGCTGGATTCAAAGGCTATGCAAGACAATGCCAAACAGGCAAGCCTAGCCATGCAAGGCAATGACGGAGTAGCGCGGGCGGTAGAGCTGTTGAACGCGCAATTTTAAAAACTCACCGAGTTTCCATCATAAATCGGAGCACCCCGTAGGGCACAATAGCTGCTTTATCGCGTATTGCGCCGTAGATATAATCTTGCCATGCGACGCAATACGCTATGCTATTGCATCCTCCGGATTACGCCTTACAGAGCATTGAATAAGTCTGTCATACAGCCCAAAAAGCCTGTGGAATCGGTTCGATGACAAAAGAATAAAACGCTAGCCGTGAGTGCAGCTACTGATAATAACAGCAATGCAACAGGCGCTTTTAAGTCGCTTTGATCGGCCAAGGACAACTCGGCCCCCCCCATCCTTATTCCCGAAACATCAGGAACTTCGTTTACCGTCTCCTGGCTTCTCGGTTCTGCTTCCCTGGGAATAGACGGTGAGGGTTGTTCTGCTGTTTCCTGAATCGGTTTATCTGCTGCTGGCTGCGCTTCCCGGCTTTTTATTTCTCTTTCCCTTTCTCGTTCTTGAGTATTTAGCAAACAAATGTAATGAAAGACATCGGTTACCAATCCCATTCTCTGCGTTGCTTCATAGATGTCTAGCGCATCAACGACTGGTTTTTTCCGTTCGAAAGCAACGTTGAATGACCTGTCGCACAATGAGTTAATCGTACGCGGCGTCCCACCGGTACTAAATGCAATGGACAGCGCCTCCCACCCCGTTTCTGAAATGATGCCGGGCGTGCCACCGGCCACCTGAATGCGATGCGAAACATAGTTGCGCATTGTATCGACATTCATCTTTCCCAGAATTTCGAGTGTAGCGATGCGCTGTTTAAAGGGCTCCATCTCAGGCCTGTTTATGATGTCCATCAATTCTTCCTGGCCGAGAAGCAGCATCTGGATGAGTTTGATTGATCCTTCTTCAAGATTGTTCAGCAAACGGATGCCATTGATAACATCGTCGGACATCAGATGCGACTCATCCATGATGATCAGGCACTTCTTCCCTTCGGAATTGAGCTTTAAAAGGGCATTTCTGACATCCCTCATAACAAAGGTCTTTTCAGTTGATGACGGCTTTAATCCGAGTTCCTGGGCGAGAAACAGATAGAGGTTAGTGCTGTTTGCAGGCGGCTCGCCCATCCATATTAATTTGATGTTTTCAGGGAAATCGAATTTTATCATCTGGCTGAGGGTCGTCTTGCCGGAACCGATCGGCCCG
>DATBQC010000871.1:0-2957 GCA_036561065.1 Methylobacter sp.
CTGCCCATATCCCATTTAGGATGAGCCACTGCTTGCTCCGGCGTGACACTATCCAGTTGGTCAACGGGTGTTTCCCGAAAGGGACCGCCTGAAGCTGTCAATAAAATACGTCTGGCTTGTTTGGCCTGCATCCCGGTTTTATAACCGGCGGGCATGCACTGAAATATCGCATTATGCTCGCTGTCTATCGGCAGCAGTTGCGCGCCCGAGTCGGTGACTGCCTGCATAAAAATCGAACCCGACATCACCAGGGCTTCTTTGTTGGCCAGCAATATAGTTTTACCGGCCTTGGCCGCTGCCAAACTCGGCAATAACCCCGCGGCACCAACGATAGCCGCCATCACCGAATCAACATTTTCCAAGGTTGCAACATGCTCCAGCGCTTTGGCGCCGGACATGACTTTTATATCGGCTATCGACGAGTTTTTAAGTCTTTCTGCAAAAACTTGCGCTTTTTGCTCATCCACAACCACGACAACCTCTGGATGATGTTCCAGGCATTGTTCGTAAAGAGCGTCGATATTGGTATTAGCCGTTAACGCGATAACTTTATACAGGCTGGAATGTCTGGCTACAACATCTAAGGTGCTGACGCCGATTGAACCTGTGGCTCCGAGTATGCAAATGCCTTTCATGGGTGAATTAAATAGATGCCGGCGTAAAAAAATGGAATGGCGGCAATCATGCTATCAATCCTATCCAGAATGCCACCGTGACCTGGCAGCAATGAACCCGTGTCTTTGACGCCGCGCTGGCGTTTGACCACACTGAAAAACAAATCACCATAAATAGAAATCAATACGGTCAATACGGATAGCATGAAAAAATCCGATGCGATCATTAAGGGAAAACCATAAATCAAACTTAAAACGACTGCACAAACGCCTCCGGCTATTAATGCGCCGTACATACCTTGAACCGTCTTTCCTGGGCTGATTTCGGCGGCTAATTTGGTTTTGCCGAATTTCTTTCCGGTAAAATAAGCGGCGATATCGGCAGCCCAAACTAAGACCAAAAAATACAGGGTCAGTTCCACAGGGTAAAAAGTTCTTAATCGTACTAAAAACATCCAGGTTGATAATAAAACAAACCAGCCGATTAATGCTTTATAACGAATCCTCATTTGCAATTTTAAAACAGCCGTCGGGGTGTTTCTAATTAATATCATCACCAATATCCAGAATAACACCGGCGGTATAACAAACCACTCCAGCATCCCCGAATAAACCCTTATATCGGGCACATCGACTGTTTCCAAATAAGAACTGATAGTGGTTAAGTCCGATTCTTTGGTGAAGGCAGCCAAACGCTGTACACTTAATTCAAGCACTTGCGCCAATATTTCAAGAAACTGCGTCCAAAAATGCAGCCAAATCATCGGCAGAATCAACGCCAATAAAAACAATCCGCGTTTAGTCGGCGAATTAATGCCGACCAAATTAGTCCACTCCCATGCCGCCAAAAGCACGATTAGCCCGACAAGCAATGAAAAATACTCCGATGGCAGCTGAAAAACAGCCAGCACAACCAGAGGAACTAGAATTAATGCGGTAATAATTCGTTGTAGTAACATTTTTATAATTATTAGATGAAGTTGGAAATAAGTGTTAGTTTTCAGTAAAAAAACAGCCGGTTATTTTAAGGTAATTGATTTCAGTTGATCTCCGGTATGACCAAAGCGCCTTTGCCGGCTTTTAAAGCTGTTGATAGCCTCTTCAAGCGAATTCTGGTCGAAATCAGGCCATAGCGTTGCGGTAAAGTACTGTTCTGTATAGGCAAGTTGCCATAGCAAAAAATTACTGACACGTTGTTCGCCGCCGGTTCTAATAAACAAGTCGGGTTCAGGCAAGTCTGCTGTTGATAAATGCTGATTGATCAGCTGTTCGCTGATGTCCTGCTTTTTCAATTCTCCGACAGCTATTTTTTCCGCCATTGTGCGAAACGCCTGACACAGATCCCAGCGCCCCCCATAATTTGCCGCGATAACCAACGTTAAGGCGGTATTGTCTTTGGTTTGCGCCTCTCCCTCGGCCATTTTAGCCTGTAGCTTGTCGGAGAATGCTGTTCTATCGCCAATAAATCGCAAGCGGATATTGTTGCGATCGAGCTTGTTGATTTCTCTTTGCAAGGTCGCCATAAACAGCCCCATCAACAATGACACTTCTTCTTCCGGACGACGCCAATTTTCACTGCTGAAGGCGAACAAGGTCAAGACCTCTACCTCATGATTGGCGCAGTACTCTACAATTTTTCGAACCGCTTTAACCCCGGCCTGATGACCGATCGCGCGCGGCATAAAACGCTTTTGCGCCCATCGCCCGTTACCATCCATGATAATGGCAATATGGCGCGGGTTGTTATTTGTGCCCATAAAGGCGCTTACTGATTCCAAACTATTACCGTCATCCGTAGGCATGATTTAAATCCCGATTACATTGATAATAAATCGGCTTCTTTTGCTTCCAGCAATTTCTCAACGTCTTTGACATACTGATCGGTCAATTTTTGAATTTTTTCTTCGGCAGCATGCGCATCATCTTCGGAAATCATTTTTTCCTTTAAAGCTTCTTTGATGGCTGAATTTGCATCGCGGCGAATATTCCTGATCGCAACACGACCATTCTCGGCTTCATTCTTGACGACTTTAACCAAGCTGCGACGACGCTCTTCGGTGAGCGGCGGCAACGGAATACGAATTGTCATGCCGTTGGTTGCAGGATTCAAGCCCAGATCCGATTTCATAATAGCTTTTTCAATAGCCTGTACCATGCCCTTTTCCCAAGGGGTAATCGTCAAAGTGCGCGCGTCTTCGACGGCGATATTGGCGACTTGGGATAATGCAGACTCGGTGCCGTAATATGAAACGCTAATTTGATCCAACAAGCTGGGATGAGCCCTGCCCGTTCTTATTTTTGAGAATTCATGCTTTAAGGCTTCAATGCTTTTGCTCATGCGGG
>DATBQC010000872.1:0-1849 GCA_036561065.1 Methylobacter sp.
GGTATCGCCATCGTAAACCGTCTTGATCCTGAAAAATCCATAGCCCGGTTTTATATCGACTGTTTTTGCATTATCGACTATTTGCGCATCGACAACCGGGCGATCGGAAAAATGCTTGCTGCCGTTCGCATCTTGCCATTCGTAGATTTCCGCATTCACCCAGCCGGGCAAACATAATAATAAAACCAGTAAAATTCTCATGCCCCTGTCCTTAATTTTTATACTCACGTGTGCTCAAGCTTGATTAATTTAAAGAAATATCACCACGAAGACACGAAGACACGAAGAAAAGCAGGAATAAAAACTTCGTGTCTTCGTGGTGAATTAATCTAATTTCAACTTGGCGGATTTAATGAAGCATCAAGCTTTTGCATATCCAGTTCATTTTCCCACTTGGCGGCAACCACGGTGGCAACGCCGTTGCCGATAAGATTGGTCAAGGCGCGGGCCTCGGACATGAAGCGATCTATCCCCAAGATAAGCGCAAGTCCCGCGACCGGAATGGTCGGAATAACCGAGAGCGTTGCTGCAAGAGTGACGAATCCGCTGCCTGTTACGCCCGCCGCGCCTTTCGAGGTCAGCAATAACACGCCAAGCAAAGTCAACTCCTGGGTCACGGTCAGCGGGGTGTTGGTAGCTTGGGCGACAAAGATGGCGGCCATCGCAAGATAAATCGAGGTGCCGTCAAGGTTGAACGAATAGCCGGTCGGGATAACCAAGCCGACGACGGACTTGGAACAGCCCAGCGCTTCCAGTTTGATCATGATGCGCGGCAGCACCGATTCTGAGGACGAGGTGCCTAACACGATAAACAATTCATCCTTGATATAAACGATGAATTTGAAGATGCTAAATCCGGTAAATCTCGCAATCAGCCCAAGCACGATAAAGATGAACAACAAACAGGTCAGATAAAAACTGCCCATTAGGCTTGCCAGCGGCACCAGTGACGCAACGCCGTATTTGCCGATAGTAAACGCCATCGCGCCGAAGGCTCCGATCGGCGCGAGCTTCATGATGGTTTCTACGATGCCGAACAGTGCCTGCGAAATCTTGTTGATGAACATGACCACTGTCGCTCCCGTTTCTTTCATTGCAGCCAGGGAAAAGCCGAATAGCAATGAAAACAGTAACACCTGCAACATATCGCCCTTTGCAAAGGCATCAATGACGCTGGTGGGGATGATGTTGAGCAGAAAATCGACCGCGCTCTGCGATTTTGCTGCTGCGGTATATGTCGTGAGTCCTTGAGTATCCAGCGTGCCGACATCGACATTCATGCCCGTTCCGGGTTGGATGACATGCACGACAACCAGCCCGATAACCAGCGCCAGAGTGCTTACGACCTCAAAATAGAGCAGCGCTTTAATTCCGACGCGGCCGACCTTGTCCAGCTCCTGCATGCCGGCGATGCCGGTTACTACGGTACAGAAGATGATCGGCGCGATGATCATCTTAATCAGCTTGATGAAGCCGTCGCCGAGCGGTTTCATCGCGACGCCGGTTTCAGGGTAAAAGTGGCCGAGTGCAATGCCGATGACTATAGCGGTCAGGACTTGGCAATATAGCTGTTGATAGCGTTTTTTGGGTGGGTAAACGGTTTGCACTGATAGCCTTCTGATTGGCGAAGTAATGTGGTTTATATTTATTTTGTTTAAGTGCATGGTTAATCTGGTGTTTTTTTGGTAATAAGCTACTATATCCAAAACGGCGATAACACAAGCTTAAAAAGAACTTGCTGATTGTATTCGATATTGCATGTTTAAATGAAACTACAAAGGATAAGCATGACTCAATTCGAAGGCGACTGCATGGATGCAGGAGGTAGAGCAACGCATGGAGCAGTTGC
>DATBQC010000873.1:0-1739 GCA_036561065.1 Methylobacter sp.
GATAAACGGCGCAGCCTTGCATTATGAGGGCAAATCCAAAAACAACGGACAACTTAATTATTCGTTTCATTTAAACCATTCCTTGAAAATTTTAATCATTCAATTTTCCTGTTTCGATTGGCATGAATATCTATTTATTAATTCTATAGCCATTTTTATCAGAAAAAACTTTTCTTATCCAATACGCCAATAAGATCTTGGATTTAATTCTAATCCTCATCAATGAATGCAAACTTAATAAAATTTTTGAAGATGCCCGCCATCAAAATAGATTGGAACATCCTTCTAACAAAAATTCATATTGCGTTATGTCCGTCCAGAGGCTTTTGAAGCTAAAAAGCCGCTCTGTTAAGTGTCCATGAAACCCGCGCAAGATCCTATCTTAATTTCGCTGTTCTATCGCCAACATCCACGGCCTTGCTTTGGTGGGCAGCACCTTTCCTGCGCTATCCAATTTGATATGAGCTAAAGTAACCGCATCCAGGACATTGCCACCTATTACATCAAGTTCCCCAGACCGTCGTGCAACCACTAAATCACAATGATAAGGCCCACGCCTTAGATCGTTATAGCTGTGAATTGACTTAATAAAAGCTTCACCCCGCGGCGCACAAATAATGTCTCCTGGCTTAGGGGCATAAGTGTTGATAGCATGGATTTCAAATCTATTTCCCGAACCTGCTTCCATCACATGCTGAATATAATCCCAATGCAAAACAGTAGAAGGCAAATCACTTTCAGGCACCCCCGCACTTCGAGCTAGCCAGACAATAAAAGCGCCCGACCACGGTCTAATTTCCCCTTCATATCCGATTATCGGTAAGTCTGTCGCCGTATACCAATACATGAAGACACGACTAAAAAAAGGCGGTAGAGTTTCCTGACCTTGGGTTGCTTCACTCGGATAAGTTACTGATGGCGGCTCAATATCATAATTGACTTCGGGCCGGCCAAACAAATCCCATTCCTGGCGGGCAAGATACAGCATTCGCTCTCTAACGTTAGGAATAACAAACGACGGAATGACATTGGCCGCAACTGAAATGACAGGTGTTTCACCCTGTTTTTGTGCAGCACAGCCAGTAAGAAGCAAAACAATGCCGAGAAATATATAAGGCATATTTAAATAATCTTTTAATCTAAAACAAAATATTGGCGACGAGTGTAAACTGACAATCTTTGTCAATTGCCCCATGATCTAGTGATGTCGTACTACGCAAAAGCGGATAAGTCAACCAATTTGAAATGGCGTTAAAAAGCGTACAAAACTTCCCAGTGTCCTGGGAAAAAAGCGTTGAAAAGTTTCCACCCTAGGTTATTTTAATGTCCAGTTTTTTTACCGGAGAATCCTGGGGTGTTAACAATGAACCTTATTGCCGAAATCACACAGCGTTTTCATGTAAACCATGAGACTATCATGGCTCTGGCGAGACCTTTAACCTATCCCGCCCCACCTTCCGTAAGTTGCTAAAAACGAAAGAATTCATTGGCCGTATTGTTTTTTCAGCTGTTCTTCCATTTTGACCATGTCTTCGTCCGACATATTTTCCATGCCCTGCAACGATTTTCCGAGAGTTTTCTGTGTCAATAAGTCGCTGCCTTTACGGATGGCTGCTTCATCTTGCGGCTTGTTCTTGTCTTCACGCGCGACCTTCTCCTCATACATGCGAATGACTGCCTCGTCGGATTTTCCTTCTGCGGCCTTACCTAACTGCGGGCGTATTGCGTTTGCGGTCTGC
>DATBQC010000874.1:0-1530 GCA_036561065.1 Methylobacter sp.
CTTTGAACTCCGACACCGAAATTTACTGGAGTCCAAAGCTTGCTTTGGTCGCCTTTCAAGATTGATCTGCATTGCCGGGATTAACAATCCTCACAGATCAAAATAATTAATCGCGCCAATCAAAGGCGTGCGTGGGTTTAATGATAACTTCACCGGGATTTTATCGAGCAAAGGAAGAAACCGTCCTTTAGCTTTAAACGCGCGGATAAAGTTACCGTCTTGCATAGTCGGTAGTATTTTCGGGCCTATGCCCCCGCCGATAAAAATCCCGCCCATCGCAAGCGACTTTAATGCCAAGTTACCTGCTTCAGCACCATAAAGCTCAACAAAAAGCCTGACCGTTTCTGTACATAAAGGATCTGCGCCGGAAACCCCCAGTCCGGAAATGACGGCATTCCTGTCAATGTCGCTATTGTTATCGGGAACATCAGGGCAGGGCGGTGCAACCCCCTGATCACAAAGAAAATCATACAGATGACTGAAGCCGATCCCCGATAGGATACGTTCGCAACTAACATGATCAGGATAAATTTTTCTAAGGTATGCCAACAGCAGATCCTGTTGGGCATTTTGAGCGGAAAAGTCACTGTGACCGCCTTCGGTAGCCATAGGATAGTGTTTGTTGCCGTCCCAATAAAGGATGGCTTCGCCCAAGCCGGTTCCTGCCGCTATGACGGCGATATTGCCCGTCTGCATTTCTGCATTAGGATTTAACTCGACCAAATCGTGTTCGGGCAGATGCAACATGCCCAGCGCCATGGCCTCAAGGTCATTCAGGAGTTTTACTTTAGAGGTGCCCAGCTTAATCTTCAGCTCTGTCCCGTCCAGCAGCCACGGCAAATTAGTGGTTTGGCAACGTTGATTAACGACTGGGCCTGCTACGCCAAAACACGCCGACTTGATAGTAACGTCAGCGGGTAAGAAGGCCGTCAAAATGTCATCAAATTCCGGGAATAACCGGCTTGAGTAGGTTTGTTCCTTCAAGCATGTCAGTGAGCCGTTGGTATCTCTGGTCACAATAGACAATACTGTTTTCGTTCCGCCTATATCTCCTGCTAGTATCATAATGTCTCCCTCCCGTTATTATTAAGCAGATGTATTAAAGCATCGAGGATGCCATTGGCAACTTTGTGCGGCGCTAATCGATAAAAATCTTGCCATGCCAACGACACGAATTCGTCGTAATTGTCTTCATTTTCAGGATGAGCTTGTAGCCAGACGATTCTTACGGCATGGCCGATAATAATATCCGTTAACAAGGCATCGTCAATATGTAACGATGCGTTGTCACGAAAAATAGATGCGATTGCTTTTAGAGCTTCTACCGTTAATTGGCGATAAACCGGAGCTTGAATTTTGTTAAGCAAATGGTTGACGTGCAACTTGAAACTTTGTTCCCCCGCCGTTGTCTGCGATAGGGTGTTTTCGCTATCCAGCCGATTTTTACTGTTGAGTTTGTCACCTATCGTTAAGCCTTTGCAATGGTGCAGGATGTCCCAGACACTGGCAAAAAAAGCATCATTTTCTCTG
>DATBQC010000875.1:0-2480 GCA_036561065.1 Methylobacter sp.
AGACTTTCCAGCTTGCCTGCCGTTAAATATCCGGCATTATCCGCCATGTAACTACGCTGCTGGTTCTGGACATAGCGAGTTTCAAAGCCGTTAAAAAAATGTTCAAGACTGCCATTGTTTTCAAGCCGGTCAGGCAAAAAGCGTCTTTCCAGTTCCTCCAGTCCCATTGCAGCTTGCTGTGCATCACGCTGATTAAATCTCTCTCGATTGGCCGCTTCATCGTCACGTTGACGAATAACAGATCGCTCAAAACGTAATGCCGCATCGGCTGCGACATAAACGACCACAATGGGATAGCCGTCCATGTAATAACGCTGAAACCAATCCACTTCCAAAGGTGAGCGAAACCCTGTTACAACTACTGCCCTCGCCTTATTTTCCTGGATATTGCGTAAGATTTGATCGGCGACAATTTCCGGCTGATCGCGTAATGCCAGTTCTGCAAAGTCGCCGATATTTACTGAAGAAGCAACGCCGTGGCGCTGATAATAGCTCAGGTACATAAAGTCGCTAGCCTCGATATGGTAATAGCCGTAATGTTCCGCAAGATATTCGGCCAGCGTGGTTTTACCGGCACATGATGGGCCGCAAATAATAAACAGCGGTTCTCCAACTTCCAGATTTTTTTGCACGACCGGCTCGGTGCGGCGATTGATTTTCTTGTGCTGCTCCAAAAATGTCAGCATGTTACGAAATGCTAGGGCGCGGAAATCATGTTGATCCGCTTCGGCAATCGGCAACATGCTGATTGGCTGCGAACAGCCGTCGGGGACAAACCACTTGTTGAAAGTTTTGTTATCTAACCATGGATACATTGGATTGGTATCAAATATCTGTTCTTTATCGACAATGCACCCGGTGGCGACGCTGGTAAAACAGAGATAATTTTTGTTTTGCGCTGTACTACGCAATTCAGGCGAAAGATGCAGCACCACATCGGAGCGAACGGTAGTACGACGATTGTTTTCAAATGCCTTTAATTGGGCATCCAGCGCGGCAAAATCGGTTTCCGCCATCCAGTATTTTATATCCAGTCCTGGCGTTTCTAGTTCCGTACTTAGGGCCTCAATTGCAACGGAAGTATCCTCAATGAAGAACAAACTGTTTTCGCTTGTTGAGGAGGCCTTTTGCCAGCGCTGTAAAGCATCCTGATAACTCTCCTCAATCAATTGTTCGCGATCGTAAATACGTGGTTCAGTGTAATTGGCACCGAATGTTTTTTCCCTAAACCCTGTAATCTGCACATCGTAGTCGCGGCAAAGATAGCGGGCATGGGCCAGCTTGATGGGACTGGAGGTAAAAAAAACAATTTCAAGCATAGGTCAATTCTCGCCCGTGGTTGGCTGGATGCGTCAGGAGCCACTCGCAATCAGGACGGGCAAGCCGCATCTGATTAACGATCTCTGCAACATTGTCGGCCAGAAAAAATAGGCAGGGCCCCAAGCTGGACATGCCCACCGCCTCGGCACCGTTGGCGTAAAGCACCTTTTCAATATCGATCAACGCTGCCCCGTATTCCAGGCGTTCCGCCTTCTTCCAGGCACACGCCTGAACAGCTCGCAAGGCATGGCAGAATGTTGCCCGATCCGCTTCGCGAATCGCCGCATACAAGCCAAAAAGCGAGTGATACAAGGTTTCGTAAACCGCCTCGGCGGGTAATGGACAAGTACGTTCAAAGAAAGCCCGTTCATCGGCTTGTGATTTATGCGGAATGGTCAACGGCATACAAATTCCGATCTCCCAGTCCGGCATAGGCAGTTGATCCAGCAGCAGTGGTCGGGAAGCTGTTACTTGATGGGAAGGTGCGTGAACATTATTGTCAGTCGTACGCCCTAGATCGAAAACACAGCCGCCGGAAAAATAGCTGTGAATACCAACACCGGAAGTTCCACCGCGCCCTGATGCAACAACTAATTCATAAGGCGACGGCGTCGAGCCGTTCAGTCGGTGCAGGGCTTCCAGACAGGCCAGACTGATTGCAGAACCGGAGCCGAAACCGGAATGCGCCCGCATGTTGCCGGTAATGGAAATTTCAGCCGCAATAGGGAAATCATGCCGTTTTTGCTCTGTCTGTAATAGCGTTATCAACCGCTCGGATTCGTTACCGTCTAGCGAAATAACGCGTTGATCGTCTATAGCAAAATCGGTAGCAGCGGAAAATGTCAGCTCGCAGCTTGGGTCGGCGATGGCAAAACCTAGTCCGCCATTGATGCGATACTCACCCTTGTGCATGGCAAGCAGCGTTAAATGGAGACGGGAGTACGAAACAATTTTCAGATTTGGTTTGCTTTTTTCCATTCTTCTTCAAAATGATCAAGGAAGCAGGTTAAATATGGACTATCAGTTAGGGCATGTATTGCGGATGTAACATCAGATTTACACCCTGGAATAATAGGCCCTACAATGCATTCTTTATCTGCTGTTACTAAAGTATGTGAGGGCCCTTGACTTAAATAGCGGTAGCTAAAATGCGTTGGATT
>DATBQC010000876.1:0-1709 GCA_036561065.1 Methylobacter sp.
AGACAGATTTAGACTCTAAAAACATTCGTGTTGATTGGGTTCCCTTAAAGCCACCGACAAAACCAAACCATGACTGATTATTTTATAACACATCAAATTTTATCTCTTGTAAAAATACGCTTATATCCCTATTCTTATCCAGTTTTTTACATTCCAGGAGAATAATAATGCGTGTTGAAGATTTAATGACTTCAAAAGTATTTACAGTCGAGCAACACGATTTGATTGATCGTGTCTTTTTCTTAATTCATTACGAAAGAATTCGTCACTTACCCGTCGTTGAAAAAGGCAAAGTTATCGGAATTGTATCCGACCGCGATCTCTACAAAGCCCTGGGGCCCAAAAGCAACTCTAACGCAATTGAAGCGGCAACCGGAACAGGCGCTACAGAACTGCATGTTGTGCCGAAAAAAGTGCAGCATATCATGCACCGAGGAGTCATAACCGTTACCCGTGACACTTACGCATCTGAAGCGGCTTCGATCATGGCCGATAATAAAATCGGCGCATTGCCTGTCGTCGACAAAGAGAACAAACTGGTCGGCATCCTATCATCCACCGACATACTCCGAGTTTTCTCAAAAATCGAAAAGGCCAGCGAAGCAAGGGAGAAAAGAATCGCGGCCGGCGTCAGCCATAAATAATACGATGTAAACTTGCATCCCCCAAAAGCCCCTATGTAACGGGGCTTTTTTGTTTTAACCGGCAACCCACCATGACCCATCAAACCCTTACAGACCAAAACATTAAAGCCGCAACGCAAGCTTGGTTGAAATCAGTCATCATTGGGTACGGCATCTGCCCGTTCGCAAAGCGAGAACAGGAGCGAGACAGTATTTATTTCAGCGTCAATCACGACACAAAAATAGAAAGCTGCTTACTGAATCTGATACTTGAATGTGACCGACTGGACAGCGAATCGGAGATTGAAACCACATTGCTGATTTATGCCGACGCGTTTACAGAATTCGACGACTACCTGGATTTTGTTGAAATCGCCGAATCTCTGTTGGCCGAGCAAGGTTATGAAGGTACTTACCAGTTGGCAAGCTTCCATCCCGATTACTGTTTCCAAGGCAGCGATCCTGACGATGCCGCAAATTACACCAACCGCTCGCCCTACCCGATGCTGCATCTGCTGCGGGAAACCAGCATAGAGCGGGCCGTAGCCAGCCACCCTGATCCGGAAAGCATCCCACAACACAATATTGAATTAACCCGAAAACTCGGATTAGCCAAAGTGCAGGCTTTATTAGCGGCCTGCTATCCGGCTAATCGATAATTTTTTAGTCTTGCTGCTTAAAAGCCTCTAATTCCTTAGCCCGCGTCGCAATAGCGGACATGAAACAATCATTGGCATTAACCCTTGCTATCGATCCGCCATCAGGATCGTAATAAAAATCACAGTTTGCCTTTCTGTATTTAAGCCATAACCGTTGGGCTTCCTGCAACTGCTTCTTACGTTCAGCAGAAAGGCCGGACATGATGTCCTTATAAGCGTTGTTTAGCCTGACATCCTGCCGTTCCGTTTCAGCACCGATGCATTCAACCATTGATTGGGTAACACCACCAGCCTGATCCATGCAGGTTGAAAATGTTTGACTCAACATATTGTCAGCTGCAAAGACTGGTTGAATCACTGCGATTATCAACCCGACAATCACCGCATATTTAAAGTAGGACATCGCTACCGCTCTCCAGCTTTAATA
>DATBQC010000877.1:0-17269 GCA_036561065.1 Methylobacter sp.
GGACGGCTTTAATGCGCAAACTATCGCCTCGTCTGCTGAACCGTTGATGTCTCCTGCATGGTCGCCCGACGGTAAAAAAATAGCCTACGTGTCATTTGAGAAAAAAGCAGCCGCAATTTATATCCAGACCCTGGCGACCGGCGAGAGAGTCAGGGTTGCCGAATTCCCCGGTATCAATGGTGCGCCTTCCTGGTCGCCTGATGGGACAAAATTGGCGTTGACCTTGTCCAAAGACGGCAGTCCCGATATTTACGTCTTAAATTTGAACACGCGTGCTTTAACCAAATTGACTAGCAGTTTTGCGATTGATACAGAGCCGACTTGGTCGCCTGACGGCAGCAGCATTGTTTTTACCTCGGATCGAGGCGGAAAGCCGCAACTGTATATGATGTCCAGCCAAGGTGGACAGGAAAAAAGGCTGACATTTTCAGGGAATTATAATGCCAGAGCCAGCTTTTCACCGGACGGCAAAAGCATAGCCATGGTGCATGGCAACGGCAGCGATTATCGTATTGCGGTGATGGATCTGGCGACCAAGGCGGTCAATGTGTTAACAGACGGGCGATCGGATGAATCCCCCAGTTTTGCACCGAATGGCAGCATGATTTTGTATGCTTCCCGAAAAGGCAATACGGGTTACTTATCGGCTGTCTCAATAGATGGTAAAATGCAACAGAAGCTGGTGTTTGACAGCAATGAAATTCGCGAACCGGCATGGTCGCCCTAGTCCGGCAAGGTACAACACAATTTTTTTGTAAAATTAATCTATTACTTTTTGGAAATTAAAATGAAATTGAATAAAGCAATGTGGGCATTGGCAATAAGTGCGGTAATCCTTTCGGGCTGTAGTGAAGATGAAAAAGACGCAAGTCTGACTGACGGCTCTCAAAATGCTGCCAGCGGCATCAACGACGCGTCAACCAGAGGTTTAAATGGTGGCTCAAGCATGTCCGGTTCGGAAATGTATCCTAATGCCGGAATTGGCCCGGAATTTAGCGATCCTAACAACCCGCTGTCAAAAAGCACCATCTATTTCATGCTGGACAGCAGCCAGGTTCAGGACGACTTTGTCCCGGTTATTGCAGCTCACGCACAATATCTGGTAGCGCATCCCGACCAACGCGTGGTCATGGAAGGTCATGGCGATGAGCGCGGTTCTCGCGAATACAATATCGCCTTGGGCGAGCAGCGTGCAAAATCAGTAGTCAGTATGATGAAGGTTCAAGGCGTCTCTGAAAGCCAGTTACAAGTGGTCAGTTACGGTGAAGAAAAGCCAGTATCATTTGGACATGACGAGGCATCTTGGGAACTTAATCGTCGCGTTGAGATAGCTTACCAAGGCAAATAAATGAAAGCTCGTCTTATCCTGTTGCTGTGTTTTTGCAGCGCTGTCCATGCGGAATCGTTGCCGCCCGTTGTTGATAATTCAATGTATCCAGCGGGTGAGACCAGTGCTGCAAAGCCGTCATCAACCAATGCGGTATTTGAAATGATGAGGCGACTGGAGCAGTTGCAAGCAGAAGTGCAGCAACTTACCGGCAAGATAGAAGAGCAGGCCTATCTTATTGGCGAGCTGAAAAAATCTCAAAGCACCATGTATTCCGATTTTGATGGGCGAATGCAAAACCTTGAGAAAAAAACAGGAGGCGTCAATCCATCGGCTGCTGAAAGTCCCGTTATGCAGGAAGGTGCAGTTGAACCTCCAGCCAAGGCCGCCGCTCCCGTTGCGGCTCCGGCCGCAGCTCCAGCTACAGAAGCTAAGCAAACTGCGGCACAGAAACAGGATACAGTGCCAGCTTCCGCCGATGAGAAACAGCAATATCAGCAAGCGTACGAAGCATTAAGAAACGGCCATACTGCCCAGGCAATTGCCGAATTCAATACATTGCTGGGTAAAAATCCGAAAGGCGAATACGCAAATAATGCCCAATATTGGCTGGGAGAGGCCTATAGAGTCAATCAGGATATGGATTCGGCGCGTAAAGCCTTCAACAGCGTGATTGAGAATTATCCGGGCAGCTCAAAAGTGCCGGATGCTTTGTTGAAGTTGGGCACTATCGAGGCTGAGCAGAAAAATGCAGTCAAGGCGCGTGAATATTTAACGCGAGTTACCGTGGATTTCCCCAGCTCGACAGCGGCTCGTTTGGCGGCAAAGAAATTACTTCTGCTTGATGACGCAAAACAGTAGTTGCAAGCTTGTTACGTATCACTGAAATTTTTTATTCGTTGCAAGGCGAGTCGAGCACGGTAGGCCTGCCTACCGTGTTCATTCGCTTGACGGGTTGCCCATTACGGTGCGTTTATTGCGATACGGCCTATGCGTTTACCGGCGGCAAGAAAATAGCGATTGATGCCGTTATTGTGGAAGCTGAGCAGTACGGAACTCGGTACATCACCGTAACCGGCGGCGAGCCCTTGGCACAGCCGGGTTGTCTTGAGTTGATGACCAAGTTGCTCGACAAAGGTTATGTGGTCTCGCTTGAAACCAGTGGCGCGCTTGACGTGTCGGAAGTCGATCCACGTGTGGTTAAAGTCATGGATCTTAAAGCACCCAGCTCTGGCGAATTAAGCAGGAACCTCTATCAAAATATCGACTATCTAAACGCCAAAGACCAGCTTAAGTTTGTTATCGGTAATGACGAGGACTATGACTGGTCAAAAGCCGTTTTAACCGAATATGACTTGCCCAATCGCTGCGAAATATTGTTTTCGCCGGTGATGGGGCAGCAAAACCCGACCGAGCTGGCCGAAAAAATCCTAAAGGACAGATTGCCTGTCCGTTTCCAACTTCAACTCCATAAAATACTTTGGGATGATGCCCAAGGTAAATAAACCGATACATCGACTACGCTCAGTACAAGCATGCAAAAGAAAGCCATCGTCCTGCTATCCGGCGGATTAGATTCAATTACCGTACTTGCCCTTGCCAAAAAGCAGGGATACAAATGTTACGCTTTAAGCTTCGATTACGGCCAGCGGCATAATGCTGAGCTGATAGCTGCCGCGCAGATAGCTGCTGACTATCAAGTTGAAGACCATAAAATCATCAAGCTGGGTTTAAGCTCGATTGGCGGTTCCGCACTGACCGATGAGCATATCGCCGTGCCCAACATGCCGCAGGAGGGTATACCGGTCACCTATGTGCCGGCAAGAAACACTATATTTTTGTCCTTTGCCTTGGGCTGGGCGGAAGTTCTGAATCTGACTGATATATTTATCGGAGTTAACGCCGTAGATTATTCCGGCTACCCCGATTGCAGACCTGAATTTATCAAGGCGTTCCAGCAATTAGCGAACCTTGCCACCAAGGCGGGCGTAGAGGGTGAGCATTTCACCATCCACACCCCGCTGATCGCACTTAGCAAGGCGGAAATCATCAAACAGGGCATTGAGCTTGATGTGGACTATCAGCGCACGGTTTCCTGTTATTCCGCCGATGAGCAAGGCCGAGCATGTCAAGTATGCGACGCCTGTCGCTTAAGAAAGATTGGCTTTGCTGAAGCGGGAATACAAGACCCAACACGATACGTAAGTTAAAAAAGTTGTTGCCAGAATCGGATAAATCAGTATAATAGGAAATCTTTGTAGGGTTGTTAGCTCAGTCGGTAGAGCACCGCACTTTTAATGCGATGGTCCCGGGTTCGAATCCCGGACAACCCACCATCAAATTCTTTGAATAACTTAGTTATTTAGTAAAAATGCCAGCTTTTATGCTGGTTTTTTTATGCCTGTAGAAAACTGGCGGGGATATTCAAAACTACCATAAACAGCAACACAAAAAGCCGCTTTCATTCAATTGTTCGGCGTTAATTATCCTCACGATAAAGTGCAGAAGTTAATCATTAAATAGCTCACTTTGCGGCTGATCGAGAGTGTGTATAATTAATATTGATTTCATTGCAAATCAACCTTCCCCCTTAGCAGACTGAAACAATAATAATCCCCAGTGTTTGAACAAACCTTTAAGAATATAGATGACATCCTGCACAAAGATGCCGGATGCGGTAGTGAACTGGATTACGTTGAACAGACTTCATGGATACTGTTCCTTAAATACCTTGAAGATTTGGAGCGCGACAAACAGACCGCCGCCCAGCTTGCAGGCAAAACATACCAGCCCATCATCCAAGAGCAATACAAATGGCATGTCTGGGCAGCGCCTAAAACCCCCGACGGCAAGATTGACCATCACCAAGCCCAGAGCGGTGACGACCTCAAAGATTTCGTTGACCACAAGCTTTTCCCTTACCTTAAAAAGTTCAAGGCCGATGCGACCAGCCCGGACACCATTGAATACAAGATAGGCGAGATTTTCAGCGAGCTTAAAAACAAGGTTCAGAGCGGCTACAACCTGCGGGAAGTACTCAACCTCGTTGACGGCTTGCGCTTTCGGTCAAAAGAAGAAAAGCACGAAATGTCCCATCTCTACGAAGACAAAATCAAGAACATGGGCAATGCGGGGCGCAATGGCGGCGAGTATTACACCCCGCGGCCACTGATTAAAACCATCGTCAAAGTCGTAGCCCCTGAAATCGGCAACAGGATTTATGACGGCGCAGTGGGTTCGGCGGGTTTCTTGGCGGAAGCGTTTGAGTACCTCAGACATAGCCGCGAACTGACCACCAGGGATGTCGAGACCCTGCAAAAACGCAGCTTTTACGGTAAGGAAAAGAAAGGGCTGGCCTACATCATCGGCATCATGAACATGATTCTGCACGGCGTTGAAGCCCCGAACATCGTTCACGCCAACACCCTCGCCATCAACCTAGACGACATCCAGGAAAAAGACCGCTACGACATCGTGCTGGCTAACCCGCCGTTCGGCGGCAAGGAGCGGGCGGAGGTGCAGCAGAATTTCCCGATCAAGACCGGCGAAACGGCGTTTCTGTTCCTGCAACATTTCATTAAGATACTCAAAGCGGGCGGCAAGGGCGGCGTTGTCATCAAGAACACCTTCCTGTCCAACACCGACAACGCTTCGGTCAGCCTGCGCAAGCTGCTGCTGGAAAGCTGCAACCTGCATACCGTGCTGGATATGCCGGGCGGCACCTTCACCGGTGCAGGGGTGAAAACCGTGGTGCTGTTCTTTGAAAAAGGCGCGCCGACCAAAAAGGTTTGGTTCTACCAGCTCAACCTTGACCGCAACCTTGGCAAGACCAACCCGCTTAATGAAGCCGATCTTGCTGAGTTTGTCGCCCTGCAAAAGACCAAGGCGGATTCTGCAAATTCTTGGGTCATGAATGTGGCGGACATAGACCAAACCACTTATGATCTTTCGGTGAAAAATCCAAACCGCAACGAAGCAGTACAGCACCGCAACCCGCAGGACATCATGGCGGAAATCGCCAAGCTGGATGCCGAGAGCGCAAAAGTGCTGACTAAAATCAGAGCCTTGTTATGAAGGAGGAACAACCTATGCAAGATATTCGCTGGCAACAACGCTTTGATAATCTGCAATCGGCTTATCAACGCTTACAGCATGCCGTACAAGCCAACACGCAAACGCCCAATAATGAGCTGTACCAGATGGCGCTTATTAAAGCATTTGAAATGACCTTTGAACTGTCATGGAAAACCATGAAGGACTACCTCAAGTATAACGGCATAGACGTAAAACTGCCGCGAGAAGTCATCAAACAGGCGTTTGCCAATGACATTATCACCGACGGTCAGCTGTGGATAGATATGCTCGAAGCCCATAATCTGATGGCGCATACCTATGACGAAGTCCGCGCCCTTGATGCGGCGAACCGCATTTGCCGGCATTACATGATGGGGCTGGAGCAGCTTTATCGTTATCTATTGGCAAGACTACCCTGATGTTTGGCTTAAGCGCGGAGACCTTAGCGGCTATTAACCACTGCTTGCAGCAATACCCGGACATCGTTTGGGTCAAAATTTACGGCTCACGCGCCAAGGGCGACTATGAGCGCGGCTCAGACATTGATTTAGCCTACAGCAGCTCTATCGACTGCTCGGCGGATTTGCTCGAAGCGCTGGATAACCTGCCCACTCCTTATTTGTTCGACGTGACTCATTATGAAACACTCAAACATGAAGGCCTTAAAGCGCATATAGACCGCGTCGGTCGGGTGATTTATCAGCGAACGAATCAAGGTGATGCGAAATGAAGGCTGGGTGGCAGACAAAGACATTGGCCGAGGTATGTCAGATCAAGCCCGCGAAAGCAGAAGCTCGTCGCCAAGTTTCCGAAACGGATTTGGTGTCTTTTGCTCCAATGGAAGACTTAGGTATAAATCAGAAGTTCCTCGTGCCTACAAGAACGAGGACGCTTGCTGAGGTTGTTGGCGGCTACACGTACTTCGCTGACGGTGACGTATTGCTTGCGAAGATCACGCCCTGTTTTGAGAACGGGAAATTGGGTATCGCTGAAAACCTCACCAATGGCGTCGGATTCGGGTCAAGCGAATACATTGTTTTTCGTCCCGAGCAATCCTTAGATAAGGAGTGGCTATATTATTTTCTTTCTCAGCAGACGTTCAGGACGGAAGGCGCCGAGCGCATGAGCGGCGCGGTTGGACATAAGCGTGTTTCAAAGGAGTTCATTGAGACATATCCAATCCCGCTGCCTCCACTCCCCGAACAGCAACGCATCGTTGCCATTCTGAATGAGGCATTTGAAGACATTGCCACAGTTGCAACCAATGCAAAGACGAACCTGAACAATGCCCGTGAGCTTTTTCAAAGCACTTTGCAATCGGTCTTTACCCAGCGGGGCGAGGGATGGGTAGAGATGCCACTGGAAACGGTAGCATCGATTATTAATGGCTTTGCATTTGATAGCGCTGATTTCTCACCCAAAGGTGTGAAATGTATAAAGATTACCAATGTTGGTGTCAGAGAGTTCGTCTCCGAGTCAGATAGTTACCTTCCCGATAACTTCGCCTCAAAATATGATTCAGTGTCGGTGAAGAGCGGGAGTATTGTTCTCGCTCTCACCCGAACGATTATCTCTGGTGGGCTTAAAGTTGCTGTCGTGCCAGATGAATATGATGGCGCTCTTCTGAACCAACGTGTTGCTTCTATTATTACTAAGCCGAGCCAGCTGACCGCGCTATTTCTTTTCTCCTACCTCTCAACACACTTCGTTGTTGATTACGTCAAGGAGCGAGTGAACACCTTGATGCAACCGAACCTATCGATCAAAGACTTGCGGTCGATGCCGATTCCTTTTCCACCTGTGTCTGAACAGAATCGAATTTCTGACCAACTTTCTGGGTTGCGTCAAGAAACCCAAAACCTCGAAGTCATCTACCAGCAAAAACTTGCGTTACTTGCTGAGCTTAAAAAATCGCTGTTGCAGCAGGCTTTTTCCGGGGCTTTAACTCACTAATTTCACCTGCGTACAGTTGATGGCGGGTGTGATTATTAAAAGTGCAGTTTTTAGATGATTATTCCCCGCACCTGTTCATTGAGTGCATGGGCATTTACACAACACGTCATCCCGGCAGGGATTGCCGGGATCCAGGACACAGGGATGTGGAACGGTTGTGAATTACGTAATACTTGTCTCTCACGTTGATATGCCATCCATGGCTTATCGGCAACTGCTCCTGCGTTGCTCTACCTCCTGCATCCATGCAGTCGTGGATTCCGGCAATACCTGCCGGAATGACGATGATACGATTTGCGCAATATCTATTGAGTGATCGTTTACCTTAAGTTTAAACCGCTCTTTTAATCGCGCCCGCTGATGGCATCATGATGGTGGTGATCGAAGAAACTGTATAGGAAATTGCGTTTTCTATACACTGCTGTTGCAACGTGATAAGAAAATGCAGTTTTTTATACAGGTTGTTATTGACGTGATAAGATAATTCAAATTTCTTATCACGTTTTTCATGAGGCGCCTAGTGTGATTGCATTGCAAATCCCTACAACTGCCAGTCTTGAAGTCAAGGCTATCTGGCAGAATTTGGCCGAGGCGCACCGCCATTTGGCCGAGTTGAAAGGTTTGTGCGAGGCATTGCCCAATCGCGGGATTCTGCTGGATACGCTCTCCATTCAGGAAGCCAAAGATAGCTCTGAAATCGAACAGATCATTACCACTCATGATGAGCTCTATGCCTATGAACCAAGCGGTTCGTCTTCTGCCGCCGCCAAGGAGGTGCAAAACTATATTGCGGCATTGCGCGTGGGCTATCAGGATGTGTTGGAATCCGGCCTGATTCGCTTGAACACCATCTTGCGGGTGCAGGAAGCCGTCGAGCAAAACGACGCAGGCTTGCGTAAAGTGCCGGGCACGGTGCTGAAAAACCAGATGTCGGGGGCAACAATATATGAGCCGCCGCAGGATGCAAGGGTAATCGAAAAGTTGATGACGGATTTGGTGGAGTTCATTCATGCCGATGACGAGCTTGACCCGCTATTGCGCATGGCGATTACGCATCACCAGTTTGAAAGTATCCATCCGTTTTACGATGGCAACGGGCGAACGGGGCGTATTCTCAATTTGCTGATTTTGCAGCGCGAAGGCTTGCTGGATTTACCGGTACTGTATTTAAGCCGTTATATCACCTCGACCAAAAGCCGGTATTATCAGTTGCTGCAATCCACACGGGAAACCAATGATTGGGTGGATTGGTGTGTGTATATTGTGAAAGGGGTTGCGCTCACGGCCAAAAGTGAAATCAAGCTGATTAAAGCGTTGCGTGATTTGATGCAGGCAACCAAACGCCGTTTGCGGGATGAGCTGCCTAAAATTTACAGCCAGGAGTTGCTGAATAATTTATTCCGCTATCCTTACACCAAAATTGAATTTCTGGAAAAAGACCTGGGGATTTCGCGGATTACAGCGGCGAAGCATCTGGATACATTGGCCTTGAATGGCTACCTGGAAAAAAGAAAAATCGGGCGCAAGAATTTTTATATAAACCACCCCTTGTTTGAACTCTTGACGAATATTACGTTAGACGATGAATGAAGCCGAAACCAGAGCCGAGCAAATAGACCCCAAGCTGACCGCCAGCGGCTGGGGCGTGGTGGAGGATTCAAAGGTTCTGCGGGAGTTCCACATCACCGCCGGAAAAATTCAGGCAGGCGGCATGCGGGCAAAGCCGATGATTGCCGATTACATTCTGGTTTACAAAAACCGCAAGATCGGCGTCATTGAAGCCAAGAGTGATGAACAGGCGGTTGGCGAGGGCGTTGCGCAGGCCAAGACTTACGCCGAAAAGCTGCACATTGATTATACCTACGCCAGCAACGGCATGGAGATTTACCAAATCTCAATGAGCTCGGGCAGTGAAGGGCTGGTTGCCGCATTCCCCACCCCCGATGAACTTTGGCAACTTACCTTCTCCGACCAGAACGACTGGAAAGACCGATTTGATGCGGTGCCTTTTGAAAGCATAGGCGGTACCAAGGGCGTTCGTTATTATCAGGAAATAGCCGTCGCCAACACGCTTAACGCCATCGCCGAAGAAAAGCAACGCATCCTGCTGACGCTGGCGACCGGCACCGGCAAAACCTTCATTGCTTTTCAGATTGCCTGGAAGCTGTTTCAAACCCGCTGGAATCTGAAACGTGACGGCAGTCGCCGCCCGAGAATCCTGTTTCTGGCTGACAGGAACATTCTGGCAAACCAGGCCTTCAACGATTTTACGGCTTTCCCTGAAGATGCGTTGGTCAGGATTACGCCCAAGGAAATCAGCAAGAAGGGCAGCGTGCCAACTAACGGCAGTATCTTCTTCACCATCTTCCAAACCTTCATGAGCGGCAAGGATAATACGGCTTATTTCGGCGAGTATCCTGCCGACTATTTCGATTTCATCGTCATTGACGAATGCCATCGCGGCGGAGCCAATAACGAAGGCAACTGGCGCGGTATTCTGGAGTACTTTGCTCCTGCGGTGCAGCTGGGTTTGACCGCCACCCCGAAGCGTGTCGAGAACGTGGACACCTACAAGTATTTCGGCGAGCCGGTTTATATCTACTCGCTGAAAGAAGGCATCAATGACGGTTTCCTGACCCCGTTCAAGGTCAAGCGTATCAAGACCACGCTGGACGATTACATCTACACCTCGGACGACCAAATCATTGAGGGTGAAATAGAGGAAGGCAAGATTTACCAAGAGGCGGACTTCAACCGCATCATCGTCATCAAGGAGCGTGAAGCCAAGCGGGTGCAGATTTTCCTGAACGAGATTAACCAGAAGGAAAAAACCATCGTCTTCTGCGCCACCCAAGACCATGCCGCCGCAGTGCGGGATTTGATTAACCAGCACTGTCAGAGCAAAGACCCGAAATACTGTGTGCGGGTAACCGCCAATGATGGCGAGATTGGCGAGCAGTATCTTCGGGAGTTTCAGGACAACGAAAAATCCATTCCCACCATCCTGACTACATCGCAAAAGCTTTCCACCGGCGTGAATGCCCGCAATGTGCGGAATATTGTGTTGATGCGTCCGGTGAATTCAATGATTGAGTTTAAGCAGATTGTCGGGCGCGGCACACGGCTGTTTGACGGCAAGGAATATTTCACGATTTACGACTTCGTGGACGCCTATCATCATTTTGCCGATCCTGAATGGGATGGTGAACCGATAGAGCCGGAGATTTGCGCCAAATGCGGTGAAGACCCTTGCGTCTGCGAGAAGAAATTGCCGCAGCCTTGCTCGGTCTGCGGCATGCGGCCGTGCGAGTGCATAAAAGAGCCTCAACCAGTTTGCTATGTCTGCGGCCAAGCTCCTTGCGTATGCAAGAAGAAAGTCAAAATCAAGTTGCGTGACGGCAAGGAGCGTGAAATTCAACACATGATTGCCACGTCGTTCTGGGGCGCAGACGGCAAGCCCATCTCCGTTGAGGAATTTCTGAACAAGCTCTATGGCGCGTTGCCTTCATATTTCCAGAATGAGGAAGAGCTGCGGCAGATTTGGTCAAACCCAATCACCCGCAAAGCCATGCTGGATAAGCTTGCCGATGCCGGTTACGGGCAGTCTGAACTGGGTGAGTTACAAAAGCTGGTTGATGCCGAAAAGAGCGATTTGTTTGATGTGCTGGAATACATTGCTTTCAACATACAGCCTATGACTCGAGAAATACGGGTATCCCAGGCGAAGCCCAGAATCCTTGATGGGCTAAGTCTGGAGCACAGGGATTTTCTTGAATTCGTGCTGTTCAAATACATCGACACGGGATTTGAGGAGCTGGACCAGTCCAGATTGCCGAATTTGATTGAATTGCAATATCACTCAATGACCGATGGCGCAGAAGCTCTCGGTGGCGTGGATGAAATCAGGAACCTGTTTTTCAACTTCCAACAGCATTTGTATGAAAGACCGGATTTCAGGTCAATTTAATCCGTAGATGGCTCCCAAGCTGGAGGTTGGGAGAGCATTTCCGAATATTAGCGGGTAACGGAATGTTCCATCAAAAATTCCGTTATCCGTTGTTCCAGCCAATACTTCGGCCTAAACGGAATTGGCCCTGAGACGAAGCCTACATGACCGCCGTGCCGGGTAAATTCCAGTTGCACATACGGCGATAGCTCATCCTGGGTAGGCAGGACTTCTTTGGTCATAAACGGATCGTCAATTGCCTGAATCAATAGCGTGGGTACCGTGATTGATTTGAGATATTGCCTGGAGCTGGAGCGCCGGTAATAGTCGTGTACATCGTTAAAGCCATGCAGTTTGGCTACTACCCTATCGTCATATTGCCAGAACGAATTGATTGTCGATAAATCGCCCAGCTCTTTGATCTTCATGGCCTCTTCAGCTTGACCCATGCGTTCCAAGTGTTGCAGTTTGGAGCGCATATAGGTTTTTAACTCATTCAATAGCTTGCCGCGATAGAGCTTTGAAAAACCGCTATCCAGTTTCGTTGCGCAAATCCCCAACATTAAAGGCACTGAAACTGCGACAGCGGCAAACAGTTTTACCTGATTGCCTTGTTCGCCCAGCCACTTTAACAGCACATTGCCGCCTAATGAAAAACCCACGACGGCTAAAGGCGTGTCGGGTTCGCGTTGGCGCAAGGTTTGATAGAGAAAATCAATGTCCTCGGTTTCGCCTGAATGATAACTGCGCGCCCGGTTATTGGATGAACCGCTACAGCCGCGGAAATTAAGCGCGGCACTGCGAAAGCCTTGTTTGAGCAAGACGGTTTGCAAGCCTTTGATATAACCCGATTGCGAGCTGCCGGTTAAGCCGTGCACCAGAATAATCAGCGGTTGCTTGCCTGCTCCGCAATAATCGACATCGATAAAATCATGGTCGGGAGTCGTTAATCTTTCTCGGCGATACTCGGGCGGATTTGGCGCTTTTCTTAATAAGGCCGGATAAATAGTCTGCAAATGGCTGTTGCTTAACCACCAGGCGGGCTTGAATGTTGTTTTGGTCAGCATGGAGGATAGGTTTTAGTAACAAGAATGTCTGATTGTAATACCATTCGCGAACAATTTATCAATGTCTGGGGTTGCCGATATGAAAAAGTTAGTCATTTATAATCACGGGAAAGACAGCTCGCCTTGGGGTGAAAAGACTATCGGATTCGCCGAGGTTGCCAAACGCTACGGCTATGCGTTTGAAAGCCCGGATTACCGGGAACAAGTCGATCCGGACAAACGGGTCGGGCAGCTGCTGGCGATGGATTTATCCGGCTACGATGAAATCGTATTAATTGGCTCCAGCATGGGCGCTTATGTTGCAACAGTCGCTTCGGAATCGATAAAACCCAAGGGACTTTTTCTGTTGGCGCCTGCGTTTTATTTGCCCGGCTACCGGCAAACGGAGTTTATGCCGATGGCTGAGGCTATCTGTGTATTTCATGGCTGGCAGGACGATATTGTTCCGCCGGAAAATGCCTGGCGGTTTTGCCAAAAGTATCGCGTCCGTTTGAATCTGTACGATACCGATCACCGGATGCTCAGCGTTCTGCCTCAGTTGGTTGATGACTTCAGCCGGTTTTTGGCAGGGTTAACTGCCGAAAGCTGAGTTGAGTTTTAGGCCTGACGACCTCATATTTGTAATAACTAAACTCAACAATCAGGCCATCCCATGAGTACGTTGCATATTGTGTGTCCCCACTGTGATACGGTAAACCGTATAGCAGCCGAGCGCTTGACCCAGCATCCCCGTTGCGGTCAATGTAAAGAGCCTTTGTTTTCCGGGCATCCGCTGGAATTAACCAGTCGAAGTTTTCAACAGCAAATCGCACGAAACGATATTCCGGTCGTTGTCGATTTCTGGGCGTCGTGGTGCGGGCCATGCAAGATGATGGCTCCCGCCTATGCCCAAGCGGCTGTTACGCTTGAACCGAGGGTGCGCCTTGCCAAACTCAATACTGAACAGGAACAGGGAATTGCAGGGCAATTTAACATTCGCAGCATTCCTACTATGGTCATATTCAAATCCGGCCGCGAAATAGCCCGCGTGTCCGGTGCCATGAGCGCCGCGGATATCGTCCGCTGGATCAACAGTCATATTTAATCCGGATACAATAATTTCCAGGCAGTGACGTGGCGCATGGAAGCGAGGAAAATAGGCACATAAAATCAAGTTAGGCGAACACGAGGCACTGAGGCATAAATGACAAACGAACAGCCAAGCAGATATATCGTCGATCAGTCCGGGTTGCCCGAGAATTATCCGACACATGCACATGACGCATATTTCTGGGAGTGTTTAGGGCGTACCGTAGCGACATTTGGCTTTTTGGAAGAAGTTTTAACGAAAGCAATATTTGCTTTCACTGCAACGACAAATCATAGCGAAGAGAAAATTGAAGAAGCCTTTGCTCAATGGCTCCCGAAATTAGAGAGGTCTCTTTCCGATCAGCTTGGTGGCCTGATTGACACATATGGCAAAGCTGTTCGCGACAATTCAGAAGCCACAATTGAAAACATTGATGATCTTCTTAGTGATCTACGGGAGGCGTCAAAACTCCGCAATGTTCTGTGTCATGGTTCATGGAGAGCCCCTGATGAAAATGGAGCTTCAACTCCCTTTTTTGTAAATCGTCAGAAAGAACGCTTCGAAACGTCTATTGATATTTCGTTTCTTAAACAAGTGCAGAAACATACTACCGAACTAAGTATGTGCAGTGGTGAGTAGTGTTACTCACATGGGGTGGCAGTTTCCAGGCTCTACGGGGCCGGGCAAAGTGATTTGGGGTATTGAGTAGTGCTATACAATCGCCTAACAAGTAGCTCCACCGGAAAAATACTCGCTGCGCTCGCATTTTTCCGGTGAGCTAAGCGTTAACAGGCATCATTATTGTGAAAATTTCCTACCGCACAGCCCCTGTTCCTTCCACTGAAATACCCTCAGGCATCCCTTTCATCATCGGCAACGAACTGGCGGAACGCTTTAGCTATTACGGCATGCGGGCGATTTTGGTCGTGTTCATGACCCAATACCTGATGGATGCCGCAGGCAACTTTGCGCCCATGTCGGCAAGCGAGGCCAAGGCGTATTTCCATTTATTCGTCTCCGTTACCTATTTCACGCCGTTTTTTGGCGCGTTGCTGGCCGACGGCTTGTTGGGCAAGTACCGGACCATCATCCTGCTGTCGATGGTCTATTGCTTGGGCCATTTTTGCCTGGCGCTGGACGATACGCGAACAGGGTTGTTAGTGGGGCAATCCTTGATCGCGCTGGGCGCAGGCGGCATTAAACCCTGCGTGTCCGCGCATGTCGGCGACCAGTTTGGCGCCGGCAACCAACATTGGCTAAGCAAGGTATTCAGCTGGTTTTATTTGTCCGTTAACTTCGGGGCTTTTGTCTCCATGTTGCTGGTGCCTTGGCTGCTCCAAACCTATGGTGCAGCGGTCGCATTTCTGGTGCCCGGCCTGTTGATGCTGCTGGCGACGGTGATATTCTGGTTGGGGCGATACCGGTTTGTGCACATACCCGCGGCCGGCATGGGTTTCGTGCGCGAGGCCTTGAGCGGCGAAGGCTTGCGTTGCCTGGGCAGGTTAAGCGGCATTTACTTGTTCATCGCGATGTTTTGGGCCTTGTTCGACCAAAACGGCTCATCCTGGGTCTTGCAGGCGCAACAGATGGATAGGCAGGTCTTCGGCGTGGAGATATTGCCCTCGCAAATACAAGCGGCCAATCCGCTGCTGATCGTGCTGCTCACTCCGTTGTTTTACCGATTTTTATACCCGGCGCTAGGCAGGTTTTTGCCTTTGGGTTACCTGAATAAAATCGCGATCGGTTTGTTTATCACGGTGTTGTCGTTTGTGTTGGTCGCCGTTATTCAGATGCGCATCGATGCCGGATTTAATCCAAGTATTTGTTGGCAGTTGCCAGCTTACCTGTTGCTGACTTCCGCTGAGGTGATGGTGTCGATCACCTGCCTGGAGTTTTCCTATACTCAAGCACCAAGGACGATGAAATCCCTGGTGATGTCGCTATATATGGCGGCAGTCGCGATCGGCAACCTGTTCACCAGCGCGGTGAATTTTTTCATTGAAAACCCGGACGGTTCCAGCCGTCTTGCCGGGGCGAGTTATTTTTGGTTTTTCGCCGGATTGATGCTGGTGACAGCCTTAGGATTTGTTTGGCATAGTCGGCATTATCAGGAAAAGGCTTATCTGCAAGATGAGATGTAGGGCTAAAGCCTGACGATTTATGTTAAAGTAAATTCTTTGATTAAAGAGGAGTCATGATTATGAACCTTGAGACCCGAATCACCCATAATCCGCTTCAATACGGTGGCAAGCCTTGCATTCGTAACATGAGAATTCGTGTCAGCGATATTTTGCAAATGCTGGGCGAAGGCATCAGCAGTGAGGAGATTTTGCAGGATTTTCCCGATTTGGAGCTGCAAGATATTCAGACTTGTCTGCTGTATGCTGCCCGCCGGGCAAATTTGGAACGCTTGGCCGCATGATCAATTGGATTGATGCACAGTTGCCGCCAAACTTGGCACTGAGTCTGGCAATTTCTACACATAAACGCATAAACATTTATAATCGCATTATCCAATCCTAATGTACTTTAAGGGCTCAAAATGAACAGAGTAAGATGGTCAGTTGTCGTTCCTGAATCCACGGATAAAGCGCTACGCACCTATTTGGCTGGAACGGGTATGAAAAAGGGCGATATTTCCCATTTTGTTGACGAAGCTGTGCAGTTGCATCTCTTTGATTTGGTTACCGACACAGTGAAAGCTCGTAATAAACAGTTCAATCAAGACGACATTCTTGCGGCTATTGATGAAGCGGTTTCTTCTCATTAACCTTCATGCGTGTTGTTTTAGACACCGGCATTTTGATTGCTGCGCTGATTACCGTCGACACGCCCCCCGATAAGATTTATCAGGCCTGGAAAAAGAAACGCTTCGAGCTATTTACATCGGAGTGGCAACTGGAAGAGTTTCGTCGTGTCAGTCGTTATCCAAAGTTGAAGCGCTTTATCAATCCAGTTGAAGCAGGGCAGATGGTCAATGGCCTCAAGCTTAATGCTTTTGTTTATGCGTCATTGCCCACCGTTGATTTATGTAAAGATCCTGACGACAACCCGGTCTTAGCGATGGCTTTGGAAAGTAAAGCTGATTTTTTTGTGACTGGCGATAAACGTGATCTGTTGTCAATGGATCGTATCGGCATGACGCCGATCGTCAGTGCTGCTGGTTTTTTGGCGGCATTAGAAGGATTCTGATGATGTCATCGACGGCAACCGCTAAGCGGCATCAAAAAAATGTGATGGTTTTGGAGTAATCAGGTTCTCTTGAATTTCGCTAGATTAGCAATAATAACCAAGCTCAACCGCATTTTTTAGGTAAAATTGGCTCAATTCATTATTACCTTAAAAACTCTAAAAAATACCCGTGACGACTTTATTCCCCATCCCTGAAAACCATCCGCAACGTTTTGTACTGCACAACGAAGTCCACGCCCGAGCGCCGTCTATTGGTCATCTACCGGTTAGGGCGAGTCATCTTGCGTTATTGCTGTCCAGTGACGAAAAAATGCAGGAACGTAAGCATTTGGCGGCTCTTTGCGAAAGATTCGGTGTCGCCCCGCCGGAGAAAGAGGTGGATCACTTTAGTGCGACCTTCAATTCCTTTCAAATACGTTGGGAGCAGCACGGCGAGTTTAGTACTTACAGTTTTTATGTGCATGACACCCCTAAAGAGCCTTTTGCGGATTCGGCGCTAAAAAAAGTGCCGGTGGATTGGATGTCGCAGTTAACCGGGCAAGTCATTGTTGCGGCGCATGCGACCATTGTCGCCGCTGCCGATATTAATTATCAGGAGAATGTCGATTTGGCCTCTCTATCGGTTCACTTTGCAAACAACC
>DATBQC010000878.1:0-1898 GCA_036561065.1 Methylobacter sp.
TTATCGAAACGCCGGAATTATCATTCGGCTCAGCCGTACTATTTGGCCAAACCATCATCAAAGTCGTTTCAGGTTTTGCCTACACGAAACCAACCGGAGCGGAACAGCCTGTCTTTATTATCGCGCTGATAATCGTGTTCGGTTTGGTGCCGTCGCTCGTTGTATTGGCGTTGCTGCTGAGTATCGACCCAATACCCTACGGCTTAAAGTTGGCTCAAGCCTGCATCTTTGCCTTGGGCGTAATCGTATTTTTCCTCTTTGGAGTGAAAGGCCATGCCCAATCGCTTCGCTATGGCAGTCGACAATTAGACCGTCATAGCGACGTATTGCCTTAAAATCAGGAAGCTTTACCATGCGGCGCGGACATCTAAATATTAACCCGGACGTTTTAATTGAGCCTAATACTACGCAGCACCACAATAGGAAAGCTTATTTTGTCGGAAGCGGAATCGCTTCCCTCGCGGGTGCGGCTTTTCTTATTCGGGACTGTCTAATTCCCGGCGATAATATTCATATCTTCGAGGAACTCAAAATCACCGGCGGCAGTCTGGATGGCGCCGGTTCAGCGGACAAAGGCTATGTCATACGTGGCGGTCGGATGATGGAAGAGCACTACGTCTGCACCTACGATCTGTTTGCAACTATCCCTTCACTGACTGATTCAACCAAAAGCGTCAAAGACGAAATTGTCGAGTTTAGCCATAAATATGTCAGCGCCTCCAGATGTCGATTGGTTAGGGACGGCAAAAAAGTCGATGTCTCATCGTTTGAGCTGAGTGAAAAAGATCGTCTGGATTTATTCGCCCTGCTTATCCATTCTGAAGATTCGATTGGCGATAAGAGCATTGAAGACTGGTTCTCGCCCTCGTTTTTTGAGCATAATTTCTGGCTGATGTGGGCGACGATGTTCGCGTTCCAACCTTGGCATAGCGCGGTCGAACTCAAGCGCTATCTGTTGCGCTTCATTCAATTGTTTCCCGACTTTAGCAAGATGGGCGGCGTCTGGCGCACACCCTATAACCAGTATGATTCGATGATACTGCCGCTTACTGTCTGGCTCCAGGAACAAGGCGTGCATTTCTCGCTGAATACCGAGGTCACCGGGCTTGATTTTGACTTGGGCGGCGGTTGGCGATCGGTTCAGGCCATTCGCTATATCTGTGATGGCGAGCCTAACACTATTGCCGTTGGCATGGATGATCGGGTATTCGTCACGTTGGGCTGCATGACGGAGGGTTCCAGTCTGGGCTCTATGACATCGCCAGCCATTCTGAACTCGAAGCAATCTGGCGGTTCATGGGACTTGTGGGAAGATATTGCCAATGGCCGCCCAGGGTTCGGACATCCCGCAGTATTCGCCGAGAATATTGAACAGACCAAGTGGCAGTCATTCACCGTGACCCTAAGCGATCCTACGTTCTTCACGTTCATAGAAGAATTTACCGGCAATGAGGCGGGAACGGGCGGGCTATTCACCTTGGTGGATTCGAATTGGTTTATGAGTATCGTTCTGGCGCATCAGCCGCACTTTATCAATCAACCCGAGAATATTTTCGTATTCTGGGGTTACGGCTTATTCCCGGACAGAGTCGGCAACTTCGTCAACAAAGCCATGTCCGAGTGTACCGGTGAGGAGATTTTGATTGAGCTTTTTCAGCATCTCAAACTGGGCGACAAGGCTCAGCCGATCATTGATGCCGCAATCTGTATTCCGTGCATGATGCCGTTTATCACCAGTCAATTCATGCCCAGAATCAAGGGGGATCGTCCAGACGTAGTGCCGCCTGGGGCGAAGAATTTTGCGTTTATCGGGCAGTTCTGCGAAATCCCGGATGACGTGGTGTTTACCGTTGAATATTCGGTAAGGTCAGCGCAAATGGCGGCCTATAAACTTTTTG
>DATBQC010000879.1:0-6400 GCA_036561065.1 Methylobacter sp.
TAATTGCTGACTTCGTTGCAAAATGACGCATCACATCCGCTTTTATGACGTCAAAAAAAGAGAAATGCCGATTAGAGCACGAATTCAGACAATTTTTTATGCGGCTGATTAATATTAGCCTCATCTAAAACTTTAAACGTATTTGACTAACTCGCAACAATAGAGGAAACACCAGTGCATTTTTGAGACAGGTTTACTTCCTTCCTGATTGGAAAGGTACAAAAATAACCGGTTCCAGTTTTTCAACTGCATAGCCCGTTTCTGTACGTGTAACTCTCTGTAACTGTTGGCTGTCGCCTTTGCCGATAGGGATAACCATCACACCGCCGACAGCCATTTGCTGTAACAGCATTTCTGGTATTTCAGGCGGTGCGGCAGCCACCAAAATACCATCATACGGTGCATAGTCCGGCCACCCCCAGCCGCCATCACTATGCTTGTAACTGACATTCTTAAGCTTTAAATCCCATAGCCGATCTTTGGCTTTTTTTTGTAATGGCGCGATTCTTTCAACGGAATAGACATGGTCGGTCAGCTGCGCCAAGATTGCCGTCTGGTAGCCGCAGCCGGTGCCTATTTCCAACACCTTAGCTAATCGACCTGATGACGCCAGTAGTAGTTCGGTCATTTTTGCGACGATATAAGGCTGAGAAATCGTCTGATTGTAACCAATCGGTAGGGCGGTATCTTCATAAGCTCGGCTAGCCAAAGCCTCATCCATAAAAATATGCCGGGGCGTATTGCGAATGACATCCAGAATTTTATTGCTGCGGATGCCTTGCTCCATCAGCCGGTTGATCATGCGCTCACGGGTGCGCGAAGAGGTCATGCCTATTCCTTGCAGGCTTTGAATCATAAAACAGGCTCCTTGGGCAGCCACGCCTTTAAATCATCGATCCGTTCATACCTGGTCAAATCCAGTTGTAACGGGGTCACCGATACGAAACCGGCATTAACGGCATAAAAGTCGGTGCCGGGACCTGCATCTTGCTCCGCTCCCGGCGGCCCTACCCAGTAAATGATGCGTCCGCGAGGATCCTCGCTCTTGATGACCGGTTCCGACTTATGGCGCTGGCCCAGCCGGGTTGCCTGATAGCCTTTCAAGTCTGCTATGGCGATATCCGGCACATTGACATTAAGAATCGTATCTTGCGGCAACGGATTGCTAACCAATTGCCGTAACAGTGTCACCGCAACATGGGCCGCGGTTTCAAAATGACTGGGATTGTTGCCCGCCAATGAAATAGCGACGGCAGGCAAGCCTAAAAAACGCCCCTCGGTTGCCGCCGCAACTGTACCAGAATACAGTACATCGTCACCTAAATTGGAACCATGATTAATCCCGGCAAAAACCATGTCCGGCTCAGAGCTCAGCAAGCCTGTTATAGCTAAATGCACGCAATCGGTGGGCGTGCCGTCAACCTTAATAAAGCCGTTATCCGTATCATAAGCGCGTAGCGGCATTTCCAATGTTAAAGAATTGCTCGCCGCACTGCGGTTTCTATCCGGCGCCACTACCGATATATCGGCATGCTCACGCAAGGCATCGGCTAATGCAATAAGACCTTCGGCCAAGTAGCCGTCATCATTACTCAACAAAATATGCATTATCCTAAAAACCTCAGTTGGGCGGGGTGGAGTACAATCTGTCTCCATAGCAAAATCATCAAGCGGGTGTAACAGTAAATCATGAAAAAAATGTTGGAATCATATTGTTAAATATCCTCAACCGAGGTTCCCAGGATTATTAATCGCTCTGAAGCGGATTAAGCTATAAAATCAACCATATTAGCAACAATACACAACAAAATCAGCTTTCATGGCAAAAAAAAACCTTACTCCGGAAGACAGCGATTTGTTTCGTCAAACTATCGGCAAAGTACACACCGTAAAAAGCGATAAAGTGCTGTTAACGGAGGGTGATAAACCCAAGCCCTATCCTAAAGCACAAGCAGTCAATGTGGAGCAGCATTTAAGTGGCGCGGTTGAATCGGATATTGAAAAGCTGGGCATTGAAGACTCGTTGAGCTATACGGCGCCTGGATTGCAACATAATGTGCTGAAAAAACTGCGCAAAGGGCAGTTCGGCCTGGATGCGGAAATTGACTTGCACGGGCTAAACAGCGTTGAGGCAAAGCGGCAGCTGCTGCATTTTCTGCATGGCAGTGTAGAAGACGGCTGCCGCTGCGTACATATCGTCCACGGCAAAGGCTATCGCTCGGCTGACAACCACCCCGTACTCAAAAACAACCTAAACCTATGGCTCAGACAGCATCAGGACGTCCAGGCCTTTTGCTCCGCACCGCCTAAAGACGGTGGGACTGGAGCGGTTTTCGTGTTGCTCCAGTTGACTGAAAAATATGATACATAGGGACTTATGTTCCACGCTTCATATCGGCAAGGCGGAGAAGGCATCTAACTCATCAACAGCCGTTGCCGTTCGCCGTATCAGCTCCAGATTGCAGTCCAAATTCATCATGCCCCCCACCGCCAGCGTGACGATCATGGCCTCGAACGCATAAACCAGGTGGGCGCGGTAGCGTTGCGTCAACCGGACATCGTCAACAGATGCGACTCCATTATCTGCCAGCGTTTGAGCATATTTGATAAGCAACTCTGCCTCATGACGTCTTCGCGATTCAGGACTGAGCGCGGTAGCCAGGAAATAAGCCACGTCGCTGACGCCCTCTCCGATGCGAACCAGTTGCCAGTCCAGAAAACCAACTTTGGATCTTTTCTCGTTCCAGAATAAATTACCGGGATGACAGTCATGATGAACCAGTGTTTGGGGAGCATCGGAAAGGAAGCGCATCGCTGATCGACGCTCCCGCGCATAATGAATGCCCGGGGCGTGCAGAACGGGGGGGATAAGTTCTCCAGCCAGTCGCAAGCCGCGCCTCATTAAGGGGACTGCTAAGGCCGTGCCCAGGGAGTCTTCCAAACGCCGGTTCGGCCCCGCTAACCAACGATAATTTGGGTCAAGATGCATGTTATCCCAGAACCGCGCATGACTATAGGCAAGTTGTTCAACGACCAAAGTCGCTTGTTCAATTGTCAATGTGTCGCTGGGGGCACTGGGAACACCATCAAATTCCGCAACATCGGCTAGCACCAATGTTGAACCGAGACCAAGCCGGCTTTGCGCCGCCAGACAAACAGGGACACTAAGCGGGACGGTCCCCGCCAATTCGTTATAGAAACGCACTTCGGTATGCAACAGCCTAGGTAAAGCGGTAATCATTCTTGCTCGCCACGTCATTGACGGCAGTTTTACAAACCACCGGTTCGGCAAGGTGCTCGGACCATCATGTTCGACAGCTACGCAAACCCGGGTTGTCGTGCCCACATCAACGGCAACAACATCCACCTTGGCAACAACGGTGTTGGGATCGTGTTTAGCAACAATTTGCTGAGCCCAGGCAACCGTTAAGTCGCCAGGGCGGCGTACGAGAATGGTCTGCTTCATCATTGTTATGATTGACTTTTTTGACGCTGTCCGGGGTTGGTTTGAGTTATAGCTATGATTCCCACAACGGCTAATAATGCGGAGGCACTTCCTCGATATTTTCACCGCCACTGCCTTCGGAAGATAGGCTTTTAATGCGCTCATTAAGCATTCTGCACGTGGCTTCCAGGCGGTCTATCTGTTGCTGCTGATCGCCAACTATTTTGTTCAATGCTTGCAGTAAATCTTCCTGGTAAGCGGCTTTTATTTCCAATTCGATTATTCGTTCGTCATTCATAAGGCGGCTTAAATGACCTTTGAAAATTGCTGTTGTTTTTGCGCCAGATACTTGTCGAACACCATACAGATGTTACGGATCAATAAGCGGCCTGCGGATAACACATTGATGCCTTTCGCTGATAAGGCCAGCAAACCGTCGGCTTGCATCGGCGCTAATGACTCAAGCTCCTTGGCAAAATAATCGGCAAAGTTAATATCGAATTGCTGTTCGATAGCGGCAAAGCTCAAATCGAAATGGCAAATCAGCTGGGTGATTACGGCGCGGCGCAGCTTGTCGTCATCATCCAGTTCGACGCCTTTAAATACCGGCAATTTATTCCGGCTGATCAGTTGATCGTATTCGTCCAGCTCTTTAACATTCTGAATATAGGCGTCTCCAACCCGGCCTATCGAGGTAATGCCTAAGCCTATCAAATCACAATCCGAATGCGTGGAATAGCCTTGGAAGTTGCGATACAAATGTCCCTCGCGCTGGGCAACGGCGAGTTCGTCGTCGGGTTTGGCGAAATGATCCATGCCGATATAGACATAACCGGCTTCGGTCAGCCGTTGTCCCACCATCTGTAAAATAGCCAGTTTAACGTCGGGCGTCGGCATGTCGGCGTCGTTAATCTGACGCTGGGTTTTAAATCGCGCCGGCATGTGGGCGTAGTTGAAGATCGAGAAGCGATCCGGTTCTACAGCCAGGATTTTATCCAATGTCATGGCGAAAGTATCTACCGTTTGCAGCGGCAATCCGTAGATCAAGTCGATATTGGTCGAGCGAAAGCCCTCAGCGCGGGCAGCCGCTAAAACGCTGAAGGTCTGTTCTTCGCTTTGCAGGCGATTGACAGCTTTTTGCACGGCTGGATCAAAATCCTGCAAACCCAAACTGACTCGGTTAAAGCCCAGTTCGCGCAATTGCTTTATGGTCTGGTCGTTGGTTTCCCGAGGATCGACTTCTATCGAATATTCGCCCTTGTCGTCGTCCCTTAAATGAAAATGCTCGCGGGTTACCGCCATCAGGGTTTTCATTTGTTCGTAGCTTAAAAAAGTCGGTGTGCCTCCGCCCCAATGCAATTGGTTGACGATTCGGTTGGAGTCGAACAAATCGCCCTGCATCGCAATTTCTTTGCACAGGTTTGCCAGGTACGGCTCTGCATGTTTGCGGTTTTTGGTGACAATTTTGTTGCAGGCACAATAAAAACAGACGGTGTCGCAAAAAGGTATATGAAAATACAGCGACAATGGCCCGCCGGCAGCATTGGACTTTGCGATGTGCTGCCGATATTCTTGGTCACCGAAGCCTTCGTGCAACTCTAAGGCTGTCGGGTAAGAGGTGTAACGAGGCCCTGCCTTGTCGTAGCGATTGATCAGGCCTAAATCGAATTTTATAGATTGATCCATCATTTTATTTGGCCGGTAATGACTATTTTATGAGGGCCTTTGTCGGTCAGCGATACCTGCTCGATAACACCGATCAAGTCGCCGGGCTGTTGCATAGCATTGCCGGATTTGGAAATGCGCGCCAGCAGTTTGACTTGCTCGAAACTCGATAGTTTCATGGTTGGCGTCATCGCCATCGCATCGGTCAAATTGACAGTTAACGGCAAGTCGGAAACCTGTTTGCGCACGATAGCCAATGGCATTTTGGGGCCTGATATTGCCTGGGCATAAATAAACATGGTGTCATTAGGACTGACCGATTTTTGTAATTCGGGCGTTAAACTCACTTGAACATCAATACTCGCGGTATTAGCTGATTGCGCAGGTTTTGGTTCGGCCTGCGTCGCACCTTCCGGTATCTGGGTTGCAAGCTTTGCCATCAGGCCTTGTATTTCCTGCTGGGCTTCCGAGTCCGGCGGCAATAAGGCCTCAAGTTTTTTCCACAAAGTCATTGCCTCAACAAAATCGCCTGATTGCGCTTTTGCCATGCCGCCCAGCCACAGCCCGGTTACGTTATCAGGCTCCATCGCCAGTGCCTTAAACACCAGTTCGGCGGGTTTTCCGGCCAGTTGTTGATCGTTAACAAAGGCCAGGGCATCGGCATAAAGCAACATGATTTCAACTTGATCGCCTATTAATTTATAGGCATGCTCAAAGGCTACAACTGCTTTATCATTTTGTTGCAAGTATTTATAGGATCGCCCCAGCATAGTCCAGCCCAGCGCATCGTCCGGTTGCTTTTGCAGACGCTCGGCCAATCCTGCAACCATCTTCTCCATTTGTTCCAATTCAGGAGCTGCCGCTGTTTGTTCAACTTGGATTAATGACTGATAGTTGCCCAGTGACCAATAAAGAGAACCCGCTGCCAAAGGAATAGCCAAAACCAGCACAGACGCCATCCATCGGCCAGATGATTGCGAAACTTCCGCTTTTGCTGACGTTCCTAACCCGCGTCCTGTAGACATTTGGCTCGATATGTCGAGATCATCGCTTAAGGCTTGCTCAAGCTCGACCAGCTGCTCATGATAAAGCGCCTGAGTTAATGCACCCGCTTGCAATTGCTCTTTAAGCTCAGCCAGTCGCTGCCGGGCAATGGCGATATTGCGTTGATCCTGGTCTACTGTTGCAGCCGGATATTTTCGCCATAACGGCGGGAGCACAATCAGAAAAGCGGTTAAGACCAACACGCTGACAATAAGCAAAAATAGCATATTCAAGACTGATCACCTT
>DATBQC010000880.1:0-2065 GCA_036561065.1 Methylobacter sp.
AAGAGGTTCTTTTCCGCTTTGGCCCGGGGAAATCCGAGGGGACTCTGACTCGACCCCGATTAAGCTCCATGGTGCATTCCTGGAGTCTATCGACGTCATGACTGACTGAGGAGCGGGCGGCCACCATTATCATCGTTGACGGGACGCCAAAGCGCCGCCTTCAACACCCGATAAACACGGCCGACTCCAATTCCAAGTTGCGACTCTATTCCCTCCCGGGAAAGCCATGAGCCTACGAGGCCGACATGATGGAGGTAGTGGAGGCAATGGACGTATTTCCATAATTATTATATTTTTCTACGATTTTTTATTTTATGAAATTACCTCCACACCCTACATTTTTGCTTGTTCGAGCGGGGTAGACGCGGGGCACACATTGAGGATTTTGGATAGAAGAAAACCTAAAGCGGAACTTTTTTACGTAGTTTCGCGTAGTGATCAAAAAGACACAGTAAGGAACTTCTTCGCTTTGGCTCTAGCTCTTGGTGACGTTTGAGCATTGACCAAACCAAAGCGTTTTCGTTCACTTGAAACGCCCGTTTGGGGCCGCTGCCGATCTTGGTCGCGACGACGTTTCAGGGTGAGGAAGCCGCCGGCCCGCTGGGGATCGGCGGCTTCTTTTCTTACCCGCCCAGATCGGAAAAATTTCCGATCATCAAACGTTCCGGGGTCGCCGCGTTCTGGAACATGTCTAGGCTGGGAAAGGCGGACGGCGATTTCCTTGGTGGGAGGTTGGCCGTATGCCCTTTGTCTAGAAAAGCGCATGTGCGAGGCTCCTATCCTGTCCTAGCCCCATTCCCACTCGTGGGTATCACACGGCGTGACGGCGATCTTCCTGAAGTGTAAATGCAAAGGTTGAGCAAGCGGTCTCATGTCAGGAATAATGGCACGAGAAATCGGCGGAGAGAATCATGTTTGAAAATATCGCGAGACGCTGGCACGAAGCACGCGGAACCCAGCTAAAAAAAGAATTGATGGATTCCGTTCAGCGGTTAAACTGTCTTAGGGAGCCGGACGCCGAGCGTTTTGGGCGTGGTTTGAGCCAATCATACAATTACTGGGTCGAAACCAACGGCCCTGTAAAACATTCTCCGGAGCCTTTATGAAAATATATGGCTAAGGAGGCAATTTCTAGGGCAAAAAATTGCTACGGCCATGACATTGGTGTTTCTTACGCTTGGGCGTTCCTTTCATTTCATCTCGAGTCGTCATTTTTACCCGGCGAGGATGCGGAATTTGTGTATCAAACGACGGGCCTCTACATGAAAGAAGCAAATGAGCGTGTCCAGCAAATGAGCCAGACTCAGATGTCATCTACTCCGATCCTATCCACAGAAATTCCATTAGTCGGTTCTACGGATAAAGCAAGCGAGGCTCATGACGAGCATGTACGAAAGCTCATAAAGCATTATTCTCAGGTATGCTCTGACTTGATCAAACATCAGCTTACAGATGCTTCAATAGCGACAAGTGAAATTGCGTTAGACGCTTGGACTCTCGGATATTGCTTTGGCTGTATGCAAGGCATCTGCCAGATCTCCAACTTTAAGCAGTATACCGAGGGGCTTTTGTTTATGACGGTCGCGTTTGATGAGCTTTTGGAGGGAAGCGGCGATTTGGGAAAAGGCTCTTGGGTATTGGGTATCGCGATAAACCAGCAGGGAGACCCAACTTTACAAGAGGGCGTAATGCAAGGCGGCACGGATTTCATGGCTTACAATGAGAACCCTGATCGCCTACCGACGGGGTTGTTCAATCACTTACGGCAACAAAGGTAGTCTGAGGCCGCCATGGTCAGAATATGATGAAAGCCGATCCACGTTCCCTATGCCGCCACCCTCGTCGCCTTCAGCACGCGATAAACCGAGGCGACGCCGATTCCCAATTGGGCCGCGATCCCTTCCCGAGACAATCCTTTCCGGTCAAGTTCAAGAATCTGGTCGCTCTTAGCTCTCGCCGTGGGTTTACGGCCTTTGTATTTCCCCTCCGCTTTCGCCTTGGCGACACCTTCCCTTTGCCGCTCCAACATGACCTCGCGTTCGAACTGGCTGATCGAACCTAAGAG
>DATBQC010000881.1:0-4885 GCA_036561065.1 Methylobacter sp.
TTTGCAAAACATCACTGCCGACACCATCAGCCTCACGAACAACATCGATTTTGAAATCAGAACCAATGATTACCGAAGCATTCGAGGCATCACAAGCCCGTTGTGCCTCGTTGATGAAATCGCTTTCTTTGATTTGCTTGAAAGTAACGCCGCGAATCCAGACAGCGAAGTTTTGAATGCGGTGCGGCCATCATTGGCATCGCTACGCGGCCAATTGATGGTGACAAGTTCGCCCTACGCAATGCGCGGCGAGCTATACCGGAATTACAAAAAGAATTACGGGCCGGAAGGCGATCCACTCATTGTTTTCGTCAAAGGATCGACACGTTTTTTCAATCCGACGATTGATCAAAAGATCATCGACAGAGCGATAGAACGCGACCCTTGCGCCGCTCGAACAGAATGGCTTGGCGAATTCCGCGACGATGTCGAAAGTTTCATCAATCGCGAATTGATCGAAAGCCTTGTCATTCGTGACCGCCTCCGCTTGCCTTATGACCGCAGCGTTGCCTACCAAGCGTTCGTTGATCCATCAGGTGGTGGCGCTGACGGTTTTGTGCTTGCGATTGCGCACATGGAACGCGGAGAAAAAATCGTCATTGACGTGCTTGACGAAATCCAAGGCGGCAATCCTGAAATCGCCGTCGCCCGTCATGCCGAAACGATTCTCGCCTACGGTATGTGTGAGGCCATTGGCGACAAATATGCGGGCCATGTCTATGAAAATCTGTTCCGCAAATATGGTGTGACTTACAAGTTTGCAGAGCACTCAAAAACCGAACTTTACGGCAATGCCCTACCATTGATGAATGCTGGCCGCGTTGAATTACTCGATAACAAAAAGCTGATCGATCAATTTTGCGGCCTCGAAAGGCGAGTGCCGCGCGGCTCTAATCGTGAAAGCATCGATCATCCGCAAATTCAAGGTTGTCACGACGATTGTGCCAATGCCGTCTCTGGCGCGATTGTGATCGCAAGCGCCAATCTTGCTTGCCTTCAACATTATGAAAATTGGGCGCGAAATGGCGATGAAATCATGATGAAGACATTCGGGAATTCTGGCCTCGATGATTATTGTGGACTCGCGCGGTATTGGAGATAAACGCACATGAAAAGCATTGTCTGCACCGCTGGCCCTGGCATCTTTGTTCCTTGGCCGAAACTTCCCGCGCATATTCGCAAGACGGTGCCGCACCTTGCGCCGAAAACACCCGTGACTTGTGATGCCGCCAAACCAAAACTGGACCCGCATTTTCTGCATCTCGCCAATCAGGCCGTGCAAGCTCTTGCCAGCCGCCTGAGCCACATCGAACAGCATGTGGCCCATCGAAACAATTTGGTCGAGCAAGGATTGGACCCTAGCGCCATCATCGCCGCCGCTGCACAAAAAGCCGCGCTGCATAAGGCTCAAATGTACGCGGAAAAGGTGGACCGCAACATTCAAGAACACTATGCCGACAAGCGCGAGCAAGAAGAAAAAAGACTGCATGGCGAGCCGGATGCGCCTGACTTTTCCAACGAGCCGCCGCCCGATGATCGTTATCAGCACATGAAACTCGATCCATCTAGCGGCGCAAGTGCGCAAAAAAGTGAGCGATTTCCAATGGGCAATAGCAATTATGTGACCGTCGCTGAAGCCAAGAAAATGTTCGAAGCAAGAGATGCCGCCCGCCAAGCGCAGCAACGCGCATTTGAACGTGAGGCCGCGACCAATCGGGCTTTCCGTGCGCGAGATGCGGCGCTGATTCAAAATATGAAGCAACAAATCGAGCGCGGTTTGAAAGAGCGGTATTAAATGCCAGACAGATTGTTCAACGAACAGCACCCCGCGACGATCACCGCGTTCGGTGGCATTTATGTCCTTTCGACGCCGCTGGCCGTTGGAGTGAACTGTGTCCTTGTGCCGCAACGCCGGTTCCCCGATGAGCCGGAAAATGGAGTCCGCCTGCCGCCCGCCATACAAGGCATCGCATTGAGCGTGTGGAATATTTCGGACAGTTCCGAGGCGGCAAAAGTATGGCCCCTCGATGGGGATTCGCCGCCTAGCATCACGACAATCGAGCCTGAAACCGGCGTCACCTACAAGGCCCAGGGCGGCGGCTGGCAAGCGCAATTGATGTAAAATGTACTGGAAAACGATGATGAACATTGCTCTGAAAGAACCAAGTTTCGATGAATTCGCCCAGCGCCGCGTGCTAAAAAATGCTATCGCGATTCGCTTGGCGTGTAGCCGCGATGTTGATCAAATCGGCGTCACCATCGCAGACGCCGAAAGGCGCATTGCAAAGATGCGTGAGGAGTTGAGCGGGTTTACAACGCTCTTGAATTCTGCCGCAGATTTTGCCAGCGAGGCATTGCGAAATGGCAGTGAACTTTCGCCGCCCGCCGATCTGATCGCGGCCAAGAAAAAGCACGAACATTTGCTGGAGAAAATCACGTTTGCCGAGTCCGGCTTGTTATCTTTGAAGGCTCAACTTTCGCAAAAGGAAAATGATTTGGTGGTGCTTTCCTTGCGTGTGAACGAAGCGGTTGAACCGCTTGTTTGCGATACCGGCGAGCAATTGGCCGAGGAAGTTTTTCGCTTGGAATTGGCTGCTGGCGCTGCACGCGCAAAGTTGCGGGCATTGTCCATGTCAGGCCAAAACGGACGCGTCCAAAAACTTGGGGTGCTCGCCTATAGAATCTTGAAAAATTTGCCTGAAAATGCGCGCGAGATTCAAATAAATACGCCGCTGTTTTTGAAGGAACAACATTGCAAAAAGGCCATCATCGATTGGCGCAAGTGCCTTGAAGTTGATAGCAACGCAAAATTAAATTTGGACGATGACAATCAACAGAAGTGAAATCTATGACACAGAAATCGACAAATGACATTCTCCCGCTACTCGGTGCCATCGGAAGTGCGATTGCGGGCGCGGCAGAAATCGGTTCGGCCGTTGCCGGAGGCGTGGCAAGAACTGCTGCTTCGGCTGCTGGCGGTATTGCAAGTAGTGTTGCCACACAACGCAAGGAAGACGATGACAGCGGAACTTCCGATGCGCGCTATTCGACCGCGCTGACGCATGACCAGATTAAGGCTGGCCGATCCGCTTGCGTGAAATGATTTCAAAGTTTCGCGAATAGTCATTTCTTCGCGAAAGCGCCCAGCATGTTGTGGCGTTGTAACAATATGCAAAGCCGCTCGATAATGTCTCCACACATTTGGGCGGCTCGCTGATTCTGATTTGCAAGCGGTGATCCAAACGCGGTAAAAATGGATGATGCTCAAAGACGACCATAATATTTCTCCTGTAGTCGCGACTAAGGCCCTGGACGATGTTGCAAGTTGCCCAGGTTTTCGAAATTCCCGCGATAGTGTTTTGTGCCACTGTTGCGGGATCGCGCTCCCGGCACTCATGTTTTGTTTTGTCGCTTTGCGTGGTTGCTGGGAGCGTTTGAATTGCAAGTCACCGTTGGCAGCCACAACTCCTTGCCAGCGGTTCACCGCGCGTCAAGGCGTCCATCATCCGCTGCGACGATGCGGTTAAGCCCGGTCACGTTTTTTCTCCGATTGAGCGTGGCCGGGCGACTCTCGAACATGAATCCGAATTCCCATGATCCAGCCCGCTTACACCGTGACTGTTGCCTTCGATGAGACTTCGCGCTGCTATGTTGTCATGGAAAGCGATCTTGAAGGATTGAAGTGCGAAGCATCGAGCGCCGTTGACATCGTGGCGCTGATCAATGATCGAGCCAAAGCGATCTTGCATGTTCCGACTGTTGAGATTCGGGCCAGATTGCCCGCCGCGCGGCCAAGGCTCATTGCCGGTTAAAGTGCTCGATTTGGGGGGTTGGCAACCATGCCCGCCCTATGTCGAAGGGCATCCAGTGAGCTTCCTAGGGACTCCGGTGCTCCGCAAAATTTCCAAATAAAATAGCTCTGTTTAAGCTTCAATCAGTCCTATTAAAGCTCGAATATCGATCCAATTGCCGAACAGGAACCGTTTTGGTGGTTGGAAAATTAAACCAATGTCCATATTGTGATAACATATGAAAAATTATTGAATCCGGGAGAGTTGAAAAACAGAACACAAAAGCGCGTCGTTTGAGAATGCGTGGTGAAAAAATGTTGGGAGGCCGCGCACAAAGATTGCTTGGCAAAGGCAGCGGTGCGTTGGAAATAGGAGGATAACATGAGCAGTTGGCACTCAATACATTTCTTCAAACAGCAAGATGATACATATTTGGTAGCATCAGCGGATTCACCACGTTTCTGCTTCCAAGCCCCAACGCTCGAAGAAGTTAGAGCAAAGGCTAAGCGAGCACTTGAATATTATGATGTAGCGAAAAAGAGAATTGATACCTCTCCTAAACAAACTCGCGTAATCAGCCCCATCTATGAAAAGGAAGAGGTTTGCGCGTAACCTAATTGGAGCGTTGATGAGCGCGTTTATTGTGAGAATAGATCATCTAACAGAGTCGCAATTAGAATTTTTTGGATGGCTTAAAGTAGATCAAGACTCGGAATTTTCTATATATTGGAACCCAAGATATAACGAAGCACAAGTTGTTTCCAACGATCCGCCTAGATATCTTTTAATTGATGATTGGAATGATGCTCAATTCATGCGTGGTAATTGGGATATCATAAGCGGGCCAACAAAGGGCGGTTGAAAAGCAACCATCCTTTATGTTCCGGCGAGTCAAAACTTTTGCCGCATGGCGTAAACCAATCCGCCGCTTTGGGGTGTGTTGCAAAGCTATCCGCCGATGATGGGCGCAATAGGCCGCTCGCCCTGCGTGAATGCCAACTGCCATGACCGGCTGGCCACAAAAAGTGTAGGTGATGCATAAGTCAGCGGTGGCGGTTTGCTCTGGCCATCGACATTGGCCGTGCTCTAAGGCT
>DATBQC010000882.1:0-1621 GCA_036561065.1 Methylobacter sp.
GCGCCTGGCCCGACGCGGACCATCGCACCCGCATCGTGTTCATCGTGAAGGATTTGGAGGAGCGTTTCGTCACCGGCCTTTACAACGCCTTCGCCGGGAAGCCGGCGGTGGGCGCGCCGGACGCCAGCGCGCTGACGGATAATCCGCTCGCGCCAAGAACCGGCGGGTTGCTGGGGTGACGCCGGGCGGTTTGGGGTTATCGGTTAGAGGCGTTAGAAATTAAGGCGGTCGCGAACGGGCTCCGTTGTCGTCAACTTCCTCGCCGAAACTCCTGAACGCTTCCGCCACAGCTCTAAAGGCCTCGTCACAGTCTGAGCACAGTTTTTCAAAATGCCTTCTGTAAGTTCCGTATTTGTTTAAAGCCTCTTTGCGTAGTCCTTCCGCCTCCATCCCTGTCGCATGACCTTTCAGTTTCGATTTTAGATGATGAAGCGTACGAAGGGGCATGATCGCGTTTTTTGCCGCCTCCTCATCGAAACCCAGCCCGCGCAAGCAGCGCTCAGTTAGTGCAAGCGACTGATCTTGCGCCTGCGGTGACTGTCCGAGCTCTGACGCCTTGGTTTTCAGCCACCGCAACTCCAACCCTTCGACAAGCAGCTTGTCCAGCGCCATTATCTCATTGGCCCATTCCTCGTTACTTTGGGTTACGGGGTAATGAACCTTGGATAGCAGGTCGTCCGCTCTAAGTTTCCACCAACCGACATTATGTTTTGCTAATTTACGGACAAAAGATTGAACACTTTCAAGCGGATAATAATCTGTATGAAAGTCGCCCTCGATGTCGGTTTCAAAGGCGCGTTTCGATATTGTGCCTTTCGGCACCTCGTTGAAAGATTTCCAGTAAAGTTGCTCTGAATAAGGTAAGTCACGGAGGTATACTAGATACGAATGAACCTGACCTTCCTCATTAATGTCGAATGTTTTCAGCCTCCACGAACCTCGACAATCAATTGAGCGATGTTCCAGTTTGTATTTTTTCGGATCTAACTTATATTTGCTTAAAACTTCCGCTCGGAAAAACGCCGGCGTGATCTCGTAAGGTAGGGCTGATTTTGTAAAGTAATTGGCTGTGGCTCCGGGCGCACAAGAAATTTCTTTGACGACGCCATTTTTCCAATCAAAGGCAATGAATGACGCATATTCCCTCACCTCATTTGCATGCGTAAGGCGGTAGTGAAATTGCCCCATCGTTTCGATCGGGCGGGCGAGTTGAGCGCCACGCAAATAGCTGCCAACGCCCGACTGAATTGTTAGCCTATATCCCAATACCCCATCTTCATGCTTGCTCTCATTTCGATTACCTCCCCAGCCTCGAAAAGTATTCACGTCCAAACGCGTAAAATCAAACGTGCGAACCGCAACCGCCTCACTCATCAGGAGATACTCATCGAGAACTCGGCGCGCAACGACAATTACGGCTCCGCCGCGCACACTGGCTGATTCCGCTAAGCTAAAAATTCGAACCACACTCTCCAAGTCTCCATTTTCGTCCAATCTGCAATACGCCTTTTTATGCTCAATATAATGCAAGTCGAAAATGTGCGCGAACTTCTGCAAAATCTCAAAGTAACGCTTGTCGCCTTCGTGGCCTTCAAACCATCGCGTGAAGGCGAGTTTCTCC
>DATBQC010000883.1:0-8544 GCA_036561065.1 Methylobacter sp.
GGCTGCTATGAAAAGGGTTCTCAGCCGATTATCTCTGTCCGGTAGCGGTAAATTCTGATATTTTCAGACCAGTAGTCAGACGGCAACCCGGCTTTTAGTTTTAGATGTTGCAGGAATTGTTCAGGTTCCGGCAGTTGTTCCCATACCGAGGGCAGAAAGGTTCCGCGTCGTCGGCCTTTTTCCAATATTAAACCGTCTATTCTCGGCGGCAGATGTTCACGCTTGTTCACAACGTTGTAAATTTCCGACTCTTCCAATATTAAGCCATCAATGCCGGGCTGCAATTGGGATATTAAATCCTGTTCGGAGCTAAACGATACCGGCTCAGCGGGCGTGAGTATCGACAAATGTATTTCCAGATTTTCCAGCTCTGAGGCTTCCAGCGGAGGAAAGCGCGGGTCTTTAAAGGCCGCCGAATACGCATTTTCGGCAATATCTTCAGCCAAGGGCCTGACCGCTTCCAGCATGCCGATGCAGCCGCGCAACTGATGATTTATCTCCAAAGTCACAAAAGTGGCGCGCCGCTCGGTCAATTCTTCAGGATAATCGTCCAGGTTTATTTTTATCGGCCGACCTGTTTGCAAACCATGCTGTATTGAGCTCTTAGCCAATTCCAGCAGGCGCTGCTGATTTTCCTTATTCAATGACATAAGCGCCGTAGCCTACCACGCTGGTTTTATCTCCCGCGGTGTCGCCGGAATTGCGTAAGTCAACGTTTTTAACTGACAGCGACTTTTTCCGCGCCAATTTCAACAGTCCGCTGACCGGTACTTTGCCGCAGGCGGATTCGGAGACCAGATCCTCATATTGCAGTTGCTCTATCGCATGACTGGTTGATTTGTCCATCTGCTGAGCGGTCGCATAATCATGGTAATGGCTCAGGTCTGAACTGATCACAATCAACGTTTCATCGCCGCCCCACAGCGCATCAAGCACTTGGCTGACTTGTTCCGGTGAGGCGTCCCCGGCAACGATAGGAACAATTTCAAAGTTATCCAACACTTCCTGTAAAAAAGGCAAATGCACTTCCAGACTGTGCTCATAGGTGTGCGCCTGCTCGATGTATTCGACAAAAGGCAACTGGACGATGGTCTGTACCGCGGCCTGATCGACCAGGATATTACCTAAAGGCGTGGTAAACGTCTCCGCTCTGCTCACCGCCAGCCCCCGGAAAGCTACGCGATGAGAGGGGCCGATAAGCACCACGCGAGTTATCCGGTCATGGGCTTTTGTAAGTCTGGCATAGGCAGTTGCGGCGATCGGACCGGAATAAATATAGCCCGCATGAGGCACAATAATGGCCTTGGGAACTTTTTCATCGGTTGCGGCATCGCTTAAAAACTGATCCAGCATCAGATGAAGTTGCTCTGGATTTGCAGGGTAAAAAGAACCTGCTACGGCGGGTTGTCTGTTCATTGGCGTGTCCTGTTAGTTAATCCGCATAATTGCATGGAGCAGTCACTGGGAAAATCTTTAGGCGGTTCCGGTGTCTCAGTCCGCAAGATTGTAACACTGAATTATTACCACGTTATTAACCGTGAATAGTACTCTACAGCGCAAACCGACACCCTCAATGACACGAAATGATAGAGTCAAAGCCAGCTTGACAGCTATACGTATCATTACTTAAACCTACGAAAATCGTTTATTTTATTCCGTCAATCCGTCATGCTGGACAATAAAAACACCTTGTTGTTGCTAGCAGAATCAGGAGAACAATAATGACTGAATTTATTACTCAAGACACCGTAAAAACCCGTTATTGGCATGCCCTGGATGACGGTCGTATACAATGCGATCTTTGCCCCCGATTTTGCAAGATGCACAAAGGCCAGCGCGGCCTGTGCTTTGTCAGGCAGAATCTGGATGACCAGATTGTGATGACCAGTTACGGTCGTTCCAGCGGCTTTGCGATTGATCCTATCGAAAAGAAACCGCTGAACCATTTTCTGCCTGGCACCTCGGTTTTCTCATTCGGCACCGCCGGTTGCAATCTGGCCTGCAACTTTTGCCAGAACTGGGACATCAGCAAATCGAGGGAAATGGATACCCTGATGAGCAAGGCATCGCCCGACGAGATTGCCAAGACAGCGCAAGAGCGCGGCTGTCACAGCGTCGCTTACACCTATAACGACCCGGTGGTTTTCCATGAATATGCGATTGATACCGCCAAGGCCTGTCGTAGTCTAGGCATAAAATCGGTGGCGGTCTCCGCAGGTTATGTCTGCGCGGAGCCCAGGGCCGAATTTTACCAATGGATGGATGCCGCCAATATCGATTTAAAAGGCTTTACCGAGCCTTTCTATCATAAAATTTGCGGCGGGCATCTGGAACCTGTATTGGAAACGCTGAAATACATCAAACATGAAACATCGGTCTGGTTGGAGCTGACCACCCTGGTGATTCCTGACGAGAACGATTCTGAAGCCGAATTGGAAGTAATGACCCAATGGGTGGTCGAGAATCTGGGGCCGGATGTGCCGATGCACTTTACCGCGTTTCATCCGGACTGGAAGATGCGCGACAAGCCGCCTACGCCGCTTTCATCCTTATTGCAGGCGAGACAAATCGCTTTAAAAAACGGCGTGCGTTATGCCTATGTGGGCAATGTGCATGATAAAGCCGCAGAGAGCACCTATTGCCATAGTTGCAAAAAGCTATTGATAGGCCGCGACTGGTATGAACTGTCCGACTGGAATCTGGATGCTTCGGGAAATTGCCGCTTTTGCGGTGAGCGCTGTGCGGGGGTGTTTAATCCAAAACCGGGGAACTGGGGGGCGAAGCGGCAAGCTGTGGTTATGGGGTGAATAAGCGAACCGCATCAATCGCGCAAGATGCGGTTCCTATCGTCACCCGCATCCATTCGATGTTTGATTCCTGTTGCTCTAGTCAACTTCAATTGTCATCGTTGAGATCATAATTAACCGTGTTATTAAGATTATACGGATCGAGCCACAGAATATGCTGGGTTGGCCGCCCCTCATTAAAAAGAACTTGCCCCAGATTGCATTCCTTGATGGTCAATGTTTTCGAATTCTTGCTGGTAAGCAAGGTATGATCCAATTGCCATCCACGGAGGAATTGTAATCGTCTAAATTGCCGCCTAATTCGTTGCCACAGTGTTTTACCCTTCTCAAAACTTTCCAGCTCGTCCAACGCGTTTTGCTGTGTGTCGCTAGGCTTGTTGCGCAATGATGAACTGGTCAATTGGTAACATGTCAGGGTTTTATTTTTGTCGATATAAGTTTTGCCGCTCTGATAAGTGCCTTTGACGGAAAAGGAATAATGCACGTCGCCGGATAAAAATACGCATTTTTCGATACCCATTTTGTGCAAAATGGTATCCAAGAGATCCGTAAAACCATCCAGATTGGCCGTCCAGGCCTCGGCATCAAGGAGATCGATGAGCCACGACGTTAAAAAACCTTCCAGCTTCAACAATTTTTCCACTAGCTTCACAACGCGCATATTTTCCACGTAGCTAACTACCCATAATGATAGGCGCACGATATGTTCCAGAGGCGCAAATCCAATTACCGGGGTGGTCGCAATCAATACCGGCCAAGTGTCATTGCTTATAATATTGTCGTTGTCGTGACAGCTTTTTTTGCAAGTTTTCAGCTTACTCCACTCGACACGCAACCAATCCAAAGCATAGCGATCCATTAAACGTGGAGGGTAGGAAGCCGTATCGGGCTGCCGCTGGGTTCTAGAATCCATTGCAATAATAGGCGGGTCGGTTGCTATGGAAAAGCTCCAACCCCGGTGCTTCCAGGTCATCAGATCGTAACGCTCGTTACTGTCAGGGTCGTAGTCGGTAGTGTTCAAATGCTGGGTGATAGCGCCGATCATATCGTAATCGAAATTGTCCGGGTCATTGCCCCAGCCTTGGAATGCCCAATAAGATGCCAAAGCGTTGGATACGATACGCCTGCCCAAGGGAGACGAACGGACTTTGTCGTACCAACTGCCGGTGATATTCCAGTCGTCGGTGACATCGTGGTCGTCAAAGATCATGTAGGTGGGCATATTGGCCAGCAGGCGGCGGACTTTGAGCAAGGATTCGGGGTCGCTGAAAACATTGGTTGCGGCGATGTTGACTTTAATTTCATTTTCCTTATCCGCAAGAACCTCGTCGCGAGATTTTAAGTGCCATTGTTTCAGGTAATCTGCCCAATTCTGGCCCTCCTTAGAAGGTATGCGATCCAGAAATTTGACCATGTCTGATAAAGGAATGTGTTTGTCTTTAATTTCGTCCCAACTTTGCGGTTTTTTCCAGCCCTTGGCGTTACCGAACACATAAATATACATAGCGGCGAATTCGCCGAAGCTCATCAAATGGTTGCCTGCTTCGGTGGAACTAAAACCGGAGCTGTTATTTTTCAATGCGTCCATACGCCCGCCGAGTTTAATTTCATCCAAAGACAAAATGCGCTTTTTAGGGTCTTCATCTTCCGTCAATGGCAGCGTTTCGGAACAACCCATCAACGTTTTGGCTTGCTCATGCAACACGTCGAGCAACGATGCTTCCACGTCGTCAGCGTAAATTTGGTCGCCAGTCAACAGCAGTAAATCAGGGCGTTTGGTGACATCATCATGGAAAGTCTCCAGTAGACTGTCACCTACGGCTATGCAATCTTTGTATTCGATTTCGCCTTTAGGCTTGGCTCCATGTGGTTTACGGCAACTGCCATGCAACACCGAAATAAGTTTTTCTGGAATATGGAAAATGGGATGTTTGTGCTCGCCATAAGTCAGTTTTGCACCATCTTTACCCAATTTTACCGGAGTAGACTCACCGTCCAGCAATCGGTAGTAATAAAGCGTACCGGTTGAATAATGAAGATCTTTATCTATTTGATTTTTGGAATCGAGGGAATAGGCTTGCAGCAAGTAAACATACAAACCATTGCCGAGTTTGAACCGGCTGGATTCGAGCTCGTCAGGATCACTACGGCCTATGAGTTTTTCATTTAAGTCTAGAATTTCAAGCGTTAAGTCTTGCGGGGAATCTAATGCTAACCACACACAAATGCGGTTTCTTGTTGTTCTACGAAGTATTGGTCCAGCCAAGATAGTATCTAACATAGAAAAGCTCCAAAAATAATTTAGCATTATTAGGCAAGCAATTCGATTGTACTCTCAAGAACTGTTTGATTCCAAAAGAAATGGCAAAGTCTTTACTTTGACCGTTATTGATGGTTTTGGAGAAAGGAGCAAGGACGTCTTTTTAAATCTGCACAAAAAGACCATTAACCTTGCATGGAGCGGAAAATTGACATCGTTTGAATTTTCGAAACGCGGTAGCTGTATGACCTTTGAAATAATTGCGGAGGTATTTAACGAGCCGTAAAAACATTTTCACGACTCGTTATTCATAAGACTTAAAAGCTACAGCGAATCACCAATATACTTTTTATAAAAAGGCCAGGTTTTAACGTGCAGATGTTTTCTGATCGGGGATTTAATGACCGATACGCATAAAGCGATAGAAAACAGACACCAAACCGCGGCATATTCGTTAGGATCGGTGGTTGTAATGTCGGAAATAAACGGGCCGATTAAATAATGGAAGCCCACGAAACGCCACGAGCCGTACATAAGCGGCAGGTAAAATGCGACCACGATATAAGTAAACGCATGCAAGCCCCAGTTAAAGCCGAACAGCCAACCGACGGGATCTGACATCAAGCCGTTCAACGGCATTTGCCAGGCGATATGCCAGGAACCGGAGGTGGAACAAACGCTCGGCCCGCAAAAACCTTCTATGCCGATATTGCAGGATCCTGCCCAGACAAAAGGGTACATTTTGATCAGCATGAAAAGCGTACCGATCGCGCAGAGGGTATAGACAGTCGTTCGGATTTTGAGTTTGACACTTTCCGGGATGAAGTACATCGCGACCATATTGACGAAAAACGGCTGGAACGATACATGCAAATAGCCCAACAGCGTGAGTATCTGATTGCTCGGATTGTCGCACATATCGATATAGACGTAAGTTGCCGCTTGTAATAACTCCATCAAGGCAAAATAAGTTAACGGAATCCAGAGCTCTTTCGACTCCCCCTGTTTAATTGCAACATAAGCTGCGGTACTAAGACCTGCGACGGCTAAAACACCGGACGCTTCACCACTCCAACACATAACACTGACCTTTTTTTAATTATGAAATACTGTCTACTCATGAACCGGTAGCAGTAATGTTTTATTGGCTATGCATTAGATCGGTACATTACCATTGAAAAAATCAACAGCGAATATAGGCAGCCAGCCGCTATAGCCTTGTTTTATAACCCGCCAGCCGGAACATTTGGTGATCGAAACAAACGGTAGTAAACCTGCCTATTGTATTACAAATCGGCAGGAATTGAGAAAGCTAATCCATTCATCAGCCAATGGCTAAATGCCCTTATAGCCGGATGTGATCGGGTAGCGCCGATCGCGCCCGAACGCTCTGGACGTGATCCTGATTCCGGGCGGAGATTGTCTGCGTTTATATTCGTTTCGGTCTACCAGGCTGATCGCTCGAGCCACATCTTCGCGCCTGAATCCGGCGGCGATGATTTGATCGGCAGACTGATCCTTCTCGATATAACGCTCCAGAATCGGATCCAGCACGTCGTAAGGCGGCAAGGAATCCGCATCGACTTGGTCGGGAGCCAATTCAGCCGATGGAGGGCGGATAATAACGCGTTCCGGTATTACCGGAGATAAGGAATTGCGGTAACGCGCCAATTGGTAAACCAGCAGCTTGGGCACGTCCTTGATCGGCGCAAAACCACCGGACATATCGCCGTATAGCGTCGCGTAACCAACGCTCATTTCACTCTTGTTGCCGGTGGTTAGTAACAGCTTGCCCTGCTTGTTCGACAGCGCCATCAGCACCACGCCGCGGCAACGCGCCTGAATATTTTCCTCGGTGGCATCTTTAGCAGTACCGGCAAAAATATCGGCCAACATACCGGTGAAAGCATTTACGGCTGGTTCTATAGGAATAATATGATGCTTAACGCACAAGGCCTCCGCTTCCAACATCGCATCTTCGTTGCTCATGTCTTGGGTATAGCGTGACGGCAACAGTACAGCCTCAACCTTATCAGCACCCAACGCATCAACCGCCAGAGCCAGCACCAGCGCCGAATCGATGCCGCCGGACAGGCCTAGAATGGCACCCTGAAAACCGTTTTTACGCACATAATCTTTAATGCCCAACACCAGGGCCTGGTACTCGCTGGATACTTCATTGTAGGACGGAGCACAGGCAGTTTTTATAGGTTGATTGCCGTCAAACTCGACCACGCTGACTTGCTCTTTAAATTCCGCAGCACGAAAAACGATTTCCCCTCCGGCATCAACGACAAAAGACGCGCCGTCGAAAATCAGTTCATCCTGACCGCCAACCTGATTAACATAAACCAGCGGAATCTGCGCGGCTTTAACCTGACTGCAAATAACGGCTTCGCGTTGATGGATTTTTCCCGAATTAAATGGCGAGGCATTAATGGTCAACAGCAACTCTGCTCCCGCTTGTTTACTATCTTCAATAATGCCAGGTCTCCAAACATCTTCGCAAATGGTCAGCCCTATAAACGTGCCGTTAAACTCAAACACGCACGGCTGGTTACCCGCCGTAAAATAACGCTGCTCGTCAAACACGCCATAGTTGGGTAAAGCCCGTTTACGGTAACAGGCCAGTATCGCGCCCTGATGCAACACCGCCACGCTGTTGTAGAGTTTGTCGCCATCGCGTTCAGGAAAGCCGACAACCAGTGCAATACCGGCAACACGCTCGGCCAGTTGATAAAGAGCATTGTTGGCGGCAGTAATAAAATCGGTGCGCAATAACAGATCTTCAGCAGGGTAGCCGGTAATGGTCAGTTCAGGAAAGACGACCATATCCGCGCCCAATTCATCACGGGCATGGATGGCGGCGCGGGCGATGTTGTCAACATTGGCGGCGGTGTCGCCGACCAGGAAATTGGTTTGAGCTAAGGCTATTTTTAGGGTCATTGAAGGTTACAGTTGTATTACGGTGTTTAGCTTAGATTTTGTAGTTGGGTAAAAAAATCCTTAAAAATAGGACATTTTCTAGCTACAACATCAGGTTTTAAAGAGTCATGAAGTAAAAAAGGCGTATGCTTTGCTTTTGAATAAACAGTTTGATTTATTTGTTGTTGCGAAGATTCGATCAGAAGAGCAGAAAGCTTATCATGACAAGATTTTTTACTTTCATCATAAAAGCTGAATGTTTCCGGTGCATCAAAGGATACGCCGTTATTGCTCAACCAATGCTGCATGGCTTTATCGCTTGCTCTAAAATCGATATGTTTGGCGATGGTATCCTCCCAATCCGCAATCACCCACGCTTCCAGTTCAGGTGCGGCAAAGCCGATAATCCGCCGAATCTCTTTAAATGCCCCGTTTCCGGCTTGATTAACGGTATCGTCAAATAGCTTTTTCCTTTCAACATTACAACTGCAATCTAAATCATCCAGAATTAATATCGCATCGGGCGGACTCTGATACTTAATTTTATCGTCC
>DATBQC010000884.1:0-2885 GCA_036561065.1 Methylobacter sp.
GGGAAGCAGCGGCGGTCTCGGACCCACAGGACCTACTGGCCCTCAAGGGGCTACGGGTGCTACTGGCCCAGCTGGCGCACAAGGACCTACTGGCCCAACAGGCCCTGCGGGGGCGGCTGGCTCGCAGGGTGCCACGGGTCCTGTTGGAGCCACGGGTTCGACGGGGCCGCAAGGTCCCCAAGGCCCTGCTGGTGGCGGTGGTGGCGCTGCGCTCTACGCTGGCCGAAACCAAGCTGTGGCAAGATTCACCGGCCCTTCCGGTGGTCTGATTGATTCTGCAGTCAGCATCAATGATCTTGGTGATCTGAGTGGTCCTAGGACTATTCAGTTCGGCGGCGAGTTCCGGAATCCGACCGGTGGTCAGACAATGGTCATCAATCTGGCCAATGGTCAGAAACAATACGTACCCATCGGGACCACTACTAGTCTGATGATGACAGGCCCCACGGGGCCTGGCAACTACCAGATTCGAGCGTATCACTACGCCGCTACGGCCTTCATCAATTGGCCAACAGGTGGGGCAGGCGCCGTGGCTTGGCCGAGTGCCGTGATGGTGAAGGGGTCCGTGAACTCTGGCGCCGTGGACATCTTCTCAGTCTACGCCGTTGGATCCACTGGTCCTGACGCCAACACTTACTATGCGATGGGAGGGATGGATTTTAGGTCTATCTGAAATATACTAATGCCTTATAGTTTCCGATCTAGCCGCCCTCTACATAGAGTGCAGTCACCAATTGATATTATTTATCCTCTCAAAGTGTCGACTGATAGTCGCTCAGCCTTAACCCCTCTTGGTAGATATTTCTTTATTGCCTTGGATTCTGCTTGGTATTCTCATTTTAATCTGAATCCAACGGACCAGGCGACTTATCTCGCCGATAGGCTCTCCAAGGGATTTAATGCAATCACGGCTATGGCCATCGAGCATAAGTTCTCGCTGAACAAGCCTCCCCTTGATTTCGTCAGTAATCTCCCTTTCACCAAGCAATTAGGTGGATCTACTTATACTGGTAGTCCTAATGGCACCACAAGTGTCAACGGAAACAGTGGTCAATATGCTGCAGATAATTATTCAAATGCGAATACTCAATCTCCCGATTTTACATATCCGAATTCTGCGTATTGGGACAGGCTCGTTACTTTTATAGATTCTAGATATAAGGAAGGAATCCTTGTTCTTTTATTTCCTTGTTATATCGGGTTCGCTGGCGGCGATGAAGGATGGATGGTTGAATTATCGGCCAACGATGCCGTGACAGGCGCAGGAGGTCTCGCTGGGCAGCCTTATGTGGATGCTTCTAAATCCAAGGCGTGGAATTATGGCGCCTTTATCGCCACAAGGTTCGCTCCGTACCCCAATATTTTATGGATAATGGGCGGCGATTACGGATCTGGTGGTAATAGTGGGATTTTCACTACTGGTCAAAAGACTGCTGTTGATAATTTGATGCAGGGAATGAAGAGCGTGGGAGGCACTCGCTCAATCCTGTTTACCGCGCATTGGTCCCGTGGCTCCCTTGCCTCCTCCGTTACTCTAACTAATTCATTTGATTTGGAGAGTGTTTACACCGATACGACACCTGCAAATGAATGCCGGTCTGGTTGGTCCAATTCGCCTGCTGCTCCTGCATTCAATATAGAGAATGAGTACGAAAGCGCGGCTGCTGGTTCAGCACCTTATCGGAAATATCAATGGTGGTCCGTCACCTGCGGTTCTGGTCTCGTTTACGGGCAAGACGGTGCCAATCCGTTATATTTCTTTCGCTCTGGATGGCAGTCCCAGCTTTCTACTCAAACAGCATTGGACGTAGCCAGATTAATAATATTCATTCAGTCATTGCCATGGTGGACTCTAGTTCCGAGTGGTCTTGTTAATGGGGCCTTCACCCAAAAGAACATTATTACGGCGAATGGTTCCACTTCTGGGCAGCAAGATTATATCAGCGCTACCGCTGATGCCGCTGGAACTACATGTGTCGCATATATCCCCCCAGCATGGGCGCTGACTAATTTCACTGTCGATATGACTGTTATGCGTGGGACGACAACGGCTCAGTGGTTTGATCCCACGAACGGGACTTATACGCTTATCAGCTCGTCTCTTGTCAATACTGGAACTCACACGTTCACTCCTCCAGGAACGAACTCGGCTGGTGATACTGACTGGGTTTTATTGATGACGAGTTGATCAAATGGGAAACAGCGTAGTTGGCTCGGCATCGGCGAATCTCACTCGCGCGATCGGCATCTCTACCGCCGGTGACTTCTCGGCCGTTGTTGCAGCGAAGTGGCTGCCGCCGGTGACGGGAACTTTTCCGACGCCGTTCGAACTGCAAAACAATTTATCGCAATCGTTCTGGACTCCGTTTCAGGATGACGTGGCGAACGGCGACGACATCGGTGTCGAGTACAAGCTTGGCTCGGCGACGAATACCGACACATCGCTCGGGAGCAACTCTTCACTCGTCGGTAAGTGGATTCATATCGCTTTTACATACAACCATTCGACTGGAGCGCAGCATGTCTATGCGCTGACCGAAGGGTTCAACCAGAGTTCTCCATCGTTTCTGATTACGCCGAGCGTGGGCACAACGTCGATCGCTCTGCCGAATTCGGCCGTCGTATATAATGACTCCTCGGGCGCGCTTTTCTTCACCGGCAAGCTCGCTCATTTCATTCTCACTCCGCTTGAATTAACGCAAGCTCAGGTTATTGCGCAGTTTCAGCAACGTGCCCCTATAAGTGCCGTGACTGGCGGTGGTTCTTATACATATTTATCGTGCAATAATGCGGCTAATATTGCAGTCGACTCTGGCACTCTTGCTTCGAATTTTACAAAATCTGGCACTTTCACTGATGACTTTGTAGATCAGCCGCTTGAATGG
>DATBQC010000885.1:0-13018 GCA_036561065.1 Methylobacter sp.
ATTATCCATAATCAAACTGTTAATTGTGTTGCAAGGACGAGAAGCTTTGTCGATCGATGACCGCTTAACTGCTATTTATTGGGTTCCAGTGGCTCGGCAAAGAAATTGGATCGTTTTTGCATGTTCATGGATAGTACATCCTGAATGGCGGCGAAGGGCTATTCGCCGCACAGGAAAAAGACTACCCAAGAGAGGCCTGCATTATTTCAATGGTAACAGAGGCAAATGAAAGTTATATTACAAATTGGCGAAATGGCTATCTTGAAAACTTTCAATCCAATTAGCAAAGGAGCCCAGCCAACCGTCTGCCGGTATGGATGCGAATCTCTATAGGCCCAACTTATACAACAGAAATACCGCCAACCCCGCGCAGCCGGTGTCGGCAAGCCAATCGGCAATGTCCGAAAAACGCCCCACAACAAAAGACTGATGCCATTCATCGGACATGCCGTATAAACTGCAAAAGGTAACGCTGAGTAAAGCCAGTATAATAGGCTTAGTCAGCAAGTGTTTGAAACTGCGCCATGCCAAGACGCCCATTATAAAATAGGCCCCGGCATGGAGGATTTTATCCTGAAAGGAAAACAACTGCGGAACCGGCAGAGTAGGTTGGTCGGATAGCCAGTATATGAACAGGCACGACTGCATGGATGCAGGAGGTAGAGCAATGCAGGAGCAATTGCCGGATAGATGAGCAGCAGCGTAAAATCTAAAATTTTAATCATAATTGAGTAATGAAAAATATATTTGAATATGCCGAGGCGTTTTTTCAGGTGACCGATGTCGATGAAAAATTGGCGTTGACGCATCAGGCTTGGCAAGCCCACATTACCGGCGAGTTAACGATTACTTCAGATCGGCCGGTATTGCCGATAGAGCTGGTGACGTTTCCTGAGCGCCCTGAGTTATTGGCTCCGCGCCAGATGCCACGGCGAAAACTGACTACGCCCGCCGGTGTCGCAGCCTTTTTTCATGCTATCGCCCATGTTGAATTCGTCGCCATTTATCTGGCGTGGGATATTTTGTATCGTTTTCGCGGCATGCCTGAGCAATTCTATCAGGATTGGCTGCGGGTTGCCGATGAGGAAGCCCAGCACTTTGCATTAATCAGGACGCATTTGCGGGCCATGCAGCTTGATTACGGTGATTTACCTGGACACAGCGGTTTATGGGATCATGCCAAAGACACGGCCGATGATTTGTTGGGCCGGTTGGCAATGGTTCCCCGCTGTATGGAAGCCCGTGGGCTGGATGTGACGCCTGCGTTGATTGAAAAATTCAGCACACTGGGCGATGATGCCAGCGTGGCAATTTTAACGCGTATTTTGACTGACGAAGTCGGCCATGTGGAACTGGGTTCTTATTGGTTTAAGTACGTTTGTCAGCAACGCGTTTTTGAAACTGAAGCCAAGTACCGGGAGTTAATCGAGCTATACTATGTGGGCGGAAAACCCAAAGGCCCGTTTAACCGAGAATTGCGTAAAATTGCCGGTTTTTCGGATGCCGAGATCGATTGGCTGGAATGTTAATTAAAGAAGATTGATTAATTCACCACGAAGACACGAAGAACAAGCAAAATAAAACTTTGTGTTGCAGCCGAACGAGGCATTTGTCCCGTTCGTAACGTTTCAACCGGCTATGGAAAACACAAAACGTTAAGGACCAAGTTGCATACCCGGTCCCGCTTAGGATAACAATACAACCCCCTATGACTGACACACCAACGAATCAGGATATAACACCCAAATTGGAAGTCGCTGACGACTCCGGGCAGCAGTGTGTAAAGTTGTCAGGCAGTTGGAATCTTCGCAATCTGGTAACAGCACCTGAGCTGAACCGAAAGCTCAGTTCGTACACCGCCAATAAAAACATGCAATGGGACATGAACTCGATTGAGGTGCTCGACAGCGCCAGCGCCTTGATACTTTGGAAAGCATGGGGGAGAAAGCTGCCGGACGCTTTGCAGCTGCGGCCTGAACACCAGCGTTTGTTCGAGCGCTGGCAAGCCCAGGCAATTCCTGAATCCAAACCGGCCAGATACAGTTCAAGCCTGATCATTAAATACATTTATCAAGCGTTTGCCAACTTTCGGGGCCAGTTGTTGGCATTTGTGACTCTGTTGGGACAGCTGGTTTTGGATACCGGCTATCTGTTGCTGCATCCGATGGAAATTCCCTGGTCGGAAATTTCCATCACGATTTATGAATCCGGGGTTAGGGCTTTAGGCATCACAGCACTGGTGGGTTTTTTGATCGGCATCGTGCTCAGTTATTTGTCGGCACTGCAATTAAAGATTTTCGGGGCGGAGATTTATATCATCGACATTCTGGGCTTGAGTGTCATCCGCGAGTTGGGGCCTTTGCTGGCTGCTATTCTGGTTGCAGGCCGCTCCGGTTCGTCGATGACCGCGCAAATCGGCATCATGCGGGTCACCGAGGAACTCGACGCACTGTCGGCGATGGGCATATCTCATTCCTTGCGTTTGATTCTGCCCAAGGTGATGGCATTGACCATCGTCCTGCCGCTGATAGGCGTATGGACCAGCTCGATGGCGTTGATAGGCGGGATGTTTTCGGCACAAACAACGCTGGACATCAGTTATCAGCAATTCTTTCTTAAATTGCCGGATGCGGTGCCGTTGGTTAACCTGTTTATCGGCTTGCTGAAAAGCGCGGTTTTCGGTTTGATGATTGCGCTGATTGCCTGTCACTTCGGTTTTCGGATCAAGCCGAATACCGAAAGTCTGGGTAATGAGACCACTAATTCCGTGGTGGCGGCCATTACCGTGGTGATTATGGTCGATGCGGTATTCGCCATCCTGTTTATGCATGTGGGGATGCCGTGAACGAGTTATACGCAATACGGCTGGAGCATGTCTGGACCAGCTTTACCGATCCTCACACGGGTGTTGACAAGGCTGTTCATCAGGATATTAACCTTTGCCTGGAACAGGGCGAGATTTTGGGCTTGGTAGGCGCGTCCGGTTGCGGTAAGACCACTTTGCTGCGCGAACTTGTCGGCTTGCAAACACCCACTCAGGGCGAAGTGTTCGTGATGGGACAGTCGCTTAAAAATACTAATTCCAATCATGGTCAGCGGCTGCGCAGCAATTGCGGCGTGCTGTTTCAGAAAGGCGCATTATTTAGCGTTTTAAATGTGTTTGAAAATATTGCCTTTCCACTGCGGGAGTTGGGTTTTAATGACGAAGAATTGATTGCGCGCATCGTGTTTATGAAGCTGTCTATGGTCGGTTTGGCTGATAGTGACGCCTGGTTAAAGCCAGCCGATTTATCGGGCGGAATGATCAAGCGGGTGGCGCTGGCCCGCACCATGGTGCTGGAACCGGGGTTGCTGTTGCTCGATGAACCGACTTCGGGTCTCGATCCAATTTCCAGCGAGGACTTTGTCAGTCTGTTATCCGAGCTGCATAACGATCTGCATTTTACGGTAGTCATGGTGACTCATGATTTGGATATATTGAGAGATTTATGCACCAAGGTTGCGGTGCTGGCGGATAACAAATTGGTTGCTTTCGGAACACTGGTCGATGTTTTAAACTGCAAGCATCCTTTTGTAGATAAATTTTTTCACAATAAACGCGCTGAACGGGTATTTCAGTATCAGGAGACTGCTCATGGGTAGAGACAATCATGCACTGATTACCGGTTTGTTTTTGATTGCCTTGGTGTCGGCGTCAACGGCGATTGTTTTCTGGATCGGCAGCATGAATCAGGAGCGCAATCACTACGTTATTTCAACCAGGGAATCGGTGTCGGGTCTTAACCCCGAATCGACGGTCTTTTACCGCGGCATAGCGGTGGGCAAGGTGCTTAATGTTCAGTTTGACCCTTTAGATTCCGGCACCATTCTTGTCCCGATAGAGGTCGACAAGAAAATCGTGTTGAGTAAAGGCGTTTACGCAACCTTGCGCTTAAAAGGGGTAACCGGCTTAACCCAGATTCAGCTGGAAGATTCCGGTGCTATTTCCGAAGAGTTGCCGCCAGGGGATAATCCCATGTCCCGTATTCCTCTGGTGCCATCAATAACTGACAAACTGATGGATACAGGGGAAGAACTTTTACATAAAGCCGATCATTTAATGCAACGGCTCAGTTCGTTATTGAACGATGAAAACGAAAAGAATATCGGCGGTATTCTAAACAACATGAAATCGTTGACCGACAAGCTTTCCGAATTACAAACGAGTGTTGATAAGGCATTAGTCGGGATACCCGCATTGACTACAGATGCACAAAAAACCCTGAATAATATCGATGCGTTGACTAACGATTTACAAGGTTTAACCAAAGAAGTACAAAATCTCAGCGTAAAAGCGGGCAATCTGGTTGATAGCGGAAAGAACAGCGGTGACTCATTGGCGCAATCGACGTTGCCGAAACTTAACAAGTTGCTGACTGAGTTGCAGTCGACGACGCAACAGGTAAAAAGAGTCGCCACGATGTTGGAAAATAATCCGCAGGAATTGTTGCTGGGGCCTAGCCAACGAGATTCAGGACCCGGTGAGCCGGACTATAAGGAGCAACAATGAGATACTTATTAATAGGATGGTTGGCATTTATGGGTGTGGGTTGCAGTGTTACCCTCAAACAACCCGCAGTGCATGATTTCGGCTTGCCTGTATCAGCTGTTGCTCAGGGCAGGGCATCGATTACCGTCAATGCACCGACTTGGCTTTGGGATAATCGTATCCGCTATCGATTGCTTTTTGCCTCGCCGTCCCAAGTCAGGTTCTACGGTTTGGATCGCTGGATTGCATCGCCGCCTGAATTGCTTGAGCAGTTGTTGGCCGGCAGCGGCGGCAAGGCTCAAGATTATGCACTGATAGTTCGGCTGCAGGATTTTGAGCAGCAGTTCGATGCGCCTGACCGTGCGCGCGTAGTGCTGCATTTTTCCGTGGAAGCTTATTCTGACAATAAGAAGATTGATGAACATGAATTTAATCTGCAACAGCCGACCAAAACACCTGATGCCGCAGGTGCAATAAGCGGCTTTACCGATTTAGCGCAACGGGCAGCTGGAAAAATTCAGGATTGGTTGGTTGGATTGCCGAGTCGCCGAAAATAATCCGCATTTTTGTAGGCACCAAAAGTAGGCGCTCTATCTCCTGCATCCATGCTTATGCCTTTTACCTACAACTTTGTAGGCAAAAAAAACCTCCCAGTGCCGGTGGCAAAGGGAGGAAATGTGTACAGATACTAGGTAGTTCTGAACTTTCACACTACGAGGAGGTATATGAAACTTGTGGAGATCAGCCATTAAGGCATGATTTCATGGCAGGGTTGCTAAAATAGCAACACTTGCAAATAACGGTTGTAGAATAATTCCTTATATTCCCATGATAAACGCCGGCACCAATCAAGATGCTTCTATAAAATCCGTCATGACGTAGATTGTTAACTAGTGATAAGGATTATACGTATGTAGCTATATGTCTACAATACACTCAAAAAGCAATAGATTGTTTCTGTTTTATTGATAGTTGTTATCGAACACATATGCCATAACAAACTAACTGTTTTTAGGCAGGATGCTCAACTTCTTCAATCAATTAAACGCCAGAACCTAAATCTTTCAGGTTCTGTTGATGTTTTACCAGTCAGGTAGTTAAGATGTTTTGTATGGAATGACCCGGATAAACTAAGCAGTGAAGAGTGGTTCGTATTTTGGCAATCTTAAAGAAATTTCCTGGAGTTTTTATGGATGCTTCGGCCACCATCAGGTCACCGGATTAGACAATAAATAGTTACAATTAATGCTATCTTGAACTCCAAAAATCTCTGGATAAGTCACTCATGTATAAGACCCATATCGCCCGTCAAGCCTACGATTTTAAAACCCTGCGCAACCTGATGGCTAAGGCGACACCTGCACGTTCAGGCGATTATCTGGCAGGCGTGGCTGCGGTCAATAATCTTGAACGGGTTGCCGCCCAATGGGTGCTTGCCGATGTGCCGTTAAAGCGGTTCCTTAATGAAGCGCTGGTGCCTTATGAACAGGATGAAGTCACTCGTTTGATAATTGACGAGCATGATAATGCTGCTTTTGCGGCCATCAGCCACCTGACGGTCGGCGATTTTCGTGACTGGCTGCTGTCCGAGCAGGCGACAACATCAACGCTGGCTGCTATAGCCCCTGGCGTCACGCCGGAAATGGCGGCCGCCGTCTCCAAAATCATGCGTATCCAGGATTTGATTCTGGTCGCTAAAAAATGCCGCGTTATTACCCGCTTTCGGAATACGATTGGTCTGGAAAGCCGCTTGTCCACACGCTTGCAGCCCAATCATCCGACCGATAATCCGGCCGGTGTTGCTGCCAGCCTGTTGGACGGTTTGCTGTACGGTTGCGGCGATGCGGTTATCGGCATTAATCCCGCTTCCGACAATCTTGAGGCGACTTCGCGCTTGCTGCACATGCTGCATGACGTTATCGAACGCTATCAAATACCGACGCAATCCTGTGTGCTGGCGCATGTAACGACGACATTGAAAGCCATAGAGCAGGGCGTACCTGTCGATTTGGTGTTCCAATCCATTGCCGGAACGCAAAAAGCCAATGACAGTTTCGGCATCAACCTGGATTTATTACAGGACGCGCACCTTGCCGCTTTGGAATTGGGGCGTGGAACGTTGGGCGATAATTGCATGTATTTTGAAACCGGACAAGGCAGCGCGCTGTCCGCCAATGCTCATCACGGAATGGATCAGCAAACTTGCGAAGCCAGAGCTTATGCGGTCGCACGGAAATTCAAACCGTTGCTGGTCAATACGGTGGTCGGTTTTATCGGCCCGGAATATCTTTACGACGGTAAACAGATTATCCGCGCCGGTCTGGAAGATCATTTCTGCGGTAAACTGCTGGGCCTGCCTATGGGCTGCGATGTCTGCTACACCAACCACGCCGAAGCCGATCAGGACGATATGGACATGCTGCTGACCCAATTGGCTGTCGCCGGCGGTACTTTTATTATGGGCGTTCCCGGCGCTGACGACGTGATGCTCAATTATCAATCCACGTCTTTCCATGATGTGCTTTATCTGCGCCAGGTGTTGGGACTGCGCCCCGCGCCCGAGTTTGAGCAATGGTTGCAGCAACACGGGATTTTTAATGCTGCAAACCAATTGCAACAACGGCCCGATGTACCGGCGTTATTCAAAGCATCTTTACAAAATCTGAACGGGCAAGGCGATGAGCAACGATAACGAACCAATGATTGCCCAAGACCCATGGCACAGCTTGAAACAATTCACCCCAGCGCGTATCGCATTGGGGCGGGCCGGAATGAGCCTGCCGACCCGCGCCTGCCTGGATTTTCAGTTGGCGCATGCGTTGGCTCGCGATGCGGTCAACATCCCGCTGGATTTTGCCGGACTCGAACGACGCTTGAATGTGCAGGGTTATCAAACGCTGACCGTGCAAACCCAGGCGGAAAATCAGTCGGTGTATTTGCAGCGCCCTGATCTGGGACGCCTATTAAGCGCGTCGGCGATGGCCTGTTTGCAGCACACCGCCACCATCCCGTTTGATGCGGTTGTCGTTGTTGCCGACGGTTTATCCTCTACCGCCATTGAACGTCATGCTGAACCGTTCCTGAGTTTATTGCTGCCCGAACTGCAACAAAAGGGCTACAGACTGCCGCCGGTGTGCCTGGTAAAACACGGGCGCGTAGCGATTGGCGATGCCATTGCGGAACACTACGCAGCCAGTCTGTGCATAGTATTGATCGGTGAAAGACCCGGTTTAAGCTCGCCCGACAGCCTGGGCATTTACTTCACCTATCAGGCCAGATCAGGCATAAGCACCGATGCCGAGCGCAATTGCATTTCCAATATTAATAACAATGGACTGAGTTATCAGCAGGCGCTAAAGAAGCTGTTGTATTTAATCAATGAGGCTGAAAAATTACAGCTTTCCGGTGTTAATTTGAAAGACCAAACCACTGAGACTGAACCGAATGATCAGTTAAAACAGGCTAATTTTTTATTGGATTAATTATGCCTGATTTGTTGTTTTTACAAAGTCCGTAACCCGTAGTACAAAACAGATGAAAGTGTGTTCGCTCGACTTTTCGCCAAATCGTCAAACAGCAAAGCCCTGTTTCAGTAATGCTTCAAACTGCTCAACCGGTATCGGCTTGCTGAATAGATAGCCCTGCATCTCATCACAACCCTGTTCACGAAAGAACGCCAGTTGTTCTGCCGTTTCCACACCTTCGGCAATAGTTTGCAGGCCAAGTCCCTTCGCCAAGCTGATAATGGCACTGATTATGGCCCTGTCTTCGGTGTCGGTACTGACGTCGCATACAAAGGATTGATCAATCTTGAGTTTGTGCACTTTGAATTTCTTCAGATAGCTCAGGGAAGAATAACCGGTACCGAAATCATCGATCGACATACGAACGCCGCGCTCGTGTAGATTATTCATCACGGCGATGGCATCTTGCGGGTTGTGCATCGCCACGCCCTCGGTCAACTCCAGTTCCAGATATTCGGGCGGCAAGCCTTCTTCGTCGAGTATGCGGGTAACGAGTTCCGGCAGATCGGGATGACGAAACTGCACCGCAGATAGGTTAACCGCCATAGTCAGAGGGCCGAAACCACCCTCTAGCCAGGCTTTTGCCTGTTGAACGGCGCACCTTAATACCCATTCGCCGATCGGCAGGATCAGTCCGCAGTATTCTGCAATCGGGATAAACTCTGCCGGGGACACCTTGCCAAACTCAGGATGCTGCCAACGCAGCAAGGCCTCCGCCCCGACGACTCGCCCATCTTGCACGGTAACTTGCGGCTGATAATGGACATATAATTGGCCTTGTTCCAGCGCGTGGCGCAACGCATTCACCAATTGCAGATTACGCGCCGAACGTGCCTGCATTTCCGGGGTAAAGAAACGATAGCCTTGGCGTCCTTCCTGTTTGGCGCGATACATGGCGGCATCCGCACTCTTGGAGAGCGCTTCCAGATCCTCGCCATCGGTTGGATAGAGTGCAATACCGATTGATGCCGTCAGGGTCAGGTCATAGAGTTCAATCAGATAGGACTCGGCAATAGCATCCTGTAACTTTTGCGCCACATGCGCGGCTCCGAGCGCATCGACCCCAGGCAATAGCAAAATGAACTCATCCCCGCCCAGCCGCGTCACGGTGTCTTCTTCACGCAGCAGATGACACAAACGTTTAGCCAATTCAACCAACAGGGCGTCGCCCACGCTATGGCCGAGCGTGTCGTTAATATCTTTGAAATGATCCAGATCCAGGAACATCAATGCCAGATGGCCGTTGCTGCGCTTTGCCAAACTGAGGGAATATTTGAGGTGATCGTTCAGTTGAATGCGGTTCGGCAATCCGGTGAGCGGATCGAAGTTTGCCAGGTATTGAATGCGATCTTCGGCGCGCTTACGTTCGGTGATATCGTGCGACAGAACCGCCTTCGCGCGCCGTCCATCGTATTCGAGCATATGCGAGCTGATCTCGACATCGATCAGCGTACCGTCCTTCTTTCTATGGCGCCAATTTCCCGCTTGGTGTTGCGCCTCGCCTTTAAGGTGTTGGAGTTGATCGAGCAACCGCGGCACGTCCTCCACGGGGCGAATGTCGGTGATCGTCATTGCCAGGAACTCCGTTTCGCTGTAGCCGTAATGCGCGATCGCAGCGTTGTTCACCGCTAAGAACCGTAGCGTCTCTAAATCATAAAGCCACATCGGCTGCGGATTGGCCTGGAACATCTGGCGATACCGAGCCTCGCTCTCCCGCAACGCCTCCTCGGTTTGCTTGCGTTCAGTAATATCAATTATGATGCCCAAACTCCGAAATGGCTTGCCATCTTTAATAGTGAACTGGCCTTTCGAATTAATCCAACGCGTAGCGCCATCGTCGCCGCGTCTTATCCGGTATTCGATATTGTAGTCTTGCATGCCCTCGGCTAACGCCTGTTGAACCGTCGCGTCCAGTCGGGGACGGTCTTCCGGATGCAGCATAGCGATAAAGTTTTCGTAACTGTGAGCTACGCCTTCGGGAAGACCGAGCAATTTATAATACTGGGAGTTAAAAGAGGTTTTATTGTGGACAATGTCCCAATCCCAGGTACCGATGCCGGCTGCCGATTGTGCCAGACGCAAACGTTCTTCACTTTCTTGCAAAGCGATTTCGGCTACTTTGGTTTTGGTAATGTCAATGCATATTCCGGTCATGCGCTGGGCCGAACCCTGATAATCATAGTCGGTATCGCCCAACGCACGAATCCACCGTATCTCGCCGGTTGGCGTGACAATTCGGTATTCGTTGACGAGCGGCAGGTGATCGCTTATTGCCTGCTTAATAAGGTGTTCGGCTTGTTGCCTGTCCTCGCTGTGTAGCAATCCCCGCCATATCTCGAAACTGGCTTGCGTTTTTTGCGGTTCCAGTCCGAATAACTCATACAATTCATCAGACCAATAAAGCATGTTGGTTTCGATATCCCAATACCAGGTACCGGCAACCGCAGCACGCTGTGCTAGCGACCATCTTTCATTGGCATCGCTAAGCGCTAATTCAGTTTGCTTCCGCTCGGTGATGACATCAAAAATAGCTACAAAATGATCGGTCTTGGGACTATAGACCGATATCCAAAACCACATTGCCACTGATTCGACAAAGATTTCGAGCCTCACAGGTTCCCCGCCCATCGCCACTCGACTGTAAATATCGAAAAGTTGCGGATCGGTTTCGCGTATGCCGGGAATCACTTCGGAAACAGGCTTACCGACGACTTGCTTGAGACCGGTTAACTGTTCAAAGGCGGGATTGGTATAAAGGTAGATGAAGTCGCTGGGTTGCCCATCCTGGTAAAGCATCCTGCAATAAGCCACACCATTAAGCATATGCTCGATAAGAGTGAGGTAGATGTCTGAGAAGGATGTTTCAGATGACTTGCCGTCGGGAGCGGGATCTAACGGGGAGTTGAACAACATAATTAATGTGGGGAACCTCTAAATAATAGCTTCTTCCACAATGCTAGAGAATTCAAGCTACTGAAATACATAGGAGCTTTTCTACAATTGGATCAAAAGATGTTTCCTTTAATTGATTTGAAAAAGCTGCGATGATTCTGACAGATAAAACGAAACTTGGAAAGCTGTAAATAAAAACTGATAATTTTCAGCTCATTCCTACGCGCTGTGCTAAATGGCAGATCACAGCAGGGTTACATGAATTTCCACGTTGCGCCCATGCCCAGTCAGGCATACTGCCTATGCCTGACATTCCCACGCTTCAAGTTTCGAACGGGGCAACTGCCCATCCAAGCCGATTGCGACGTTAACTATTTACCCTTTACCGATGACTGAGGCTCTAATTTCCAGATTTCCCGATTATATTCGCCAATCGTCCTGTCGGTAGAAAACTTACCGCTGTTTGCACAATTCAAGATGCTCATCTTGGTCCAGTGATCTTTATCCCTGTAGGCATCTTCAACACGTTTTTGGGCATCGATAAAGCTTCTAAAATCGGCTATCGTCATCCAGGGGTCGTGCGGGCTTTTTATCGAGTTGATCAGGTCGTCGAATATGCCCGGCTCGAACTGGTTAAAATAGCCTGATTCCAGCAGATGCATGACCTGCTGCAAGTCGTCATCCTGGTCTATCATCTCTAGCGGATCGTAGTGGGGGCGTCTCGCTTCGATTTGCTCTTCGGTCAAACCGAACAAAAAGAAGCTTTCATCGCCGACTTCTTCTCGGATTTCAATGTTCGCGCCATCCAGCGTACCGATGGTGATCGCGCCGTTCATCATCAGCTTCATATTGCCTGTGCCTGAGGCTTCCTTGCCTGCGGTGGATATTTGTTCGGACAAGTCGGCGCCGGGGCAGATTTTTTCCATCGCTGAAACGCGGTAATCCGGCAAAAACAGCAAGGTCAATTTATCGCCCACGTCGGGATCCGAATTAATAATCTGGGCGACATTGTTGATCAATTTGATGGTTTTTTTCGCCATGCGATAACCGGGAGCCGCTTTGCCGCCGATTAACACACATCTTGGCACCCGGTCTGTCTCGCCTTTTTTGATGCAGTTATAAAGATGGATGACATGCAGCACATTGAGCAGTTGACGCTTGTATTCATGAATGCGCTTAACCTGGACATCGAATATCGCATCGACATTAAAATGCAGTTCCGAGTCGTGTTTATTTTTTTTATAATCGATCAATCGCTGTTTTGCGGCCTGCTTGATGGTGTGCCAGCGCTGCCTAAATTGTGCATTTTCAGCGTAGGGTTCCAGTTTTTTCAGTTGCGATAAATCGGTAATCCATGAGTCGCCGATTGTTTCCGTTATCAGTTTTGCCAGCTCGGGATTGCAGGCCGCCAGCCAGCGCCGGGGCGTCACGCCATTGGTTTTGTTGTTGAATTTATGCGGCCACAAGGCGTAAAAGTCGCTGAATAAATCTTGCTGCAATAATTGGGAATGCAACTGGGCAACGCCGTTCACGGAAAAACTGCCCACTATAGCCAGATGGGCCATTCTTACCCGTTGCTGATCGCCTTCCTCGATGATAGACATCCGGCTCAAACGCTCGCTGTCGGCAGGCCAATGCATCGCCACTTCAGCCATAAAGCGGGCATTAATTTCGAAAATAATCTCCATCAGTCGCGGCAGTAACCGTTGCATCAAGCTAACCGGCCATTTTTCCAGAGCCTCGGGTAACAAGGTGTGGTTGGTATAGGCCATGGTGTTTTTGGTGATTGACCAGGCTTTGTCCCAGCTTAAACCGTGCGTGTCCATCAGCAGGCGCATCAATTCGGCTATCGCAATACTCGGATGGGTGTCGTTTAGCTGGAAGCAGCTTTTTTCGGCAAAGCGGCTGAAATCATTGCCGTGAATGCCGCCAACCCAGTGGGCAAGAACATCCTGCAAACTGGCTGAAGCCAGGAAATATTGTTGTCGTAATCTCAGCTCTTTGCCGTTTTCATTGGCATCGTTGGGGTACAGCACCATGGTGATATTTTCGGCGGTATTTTTTGCCGCGACGG
>DATBQC010000886.1:0-5038 GCA_036561065.1 Methylobacter sp.
GATTGGAACAGGAGATACAAAGGTAATTAAGCCTCTCAAGCAACGGCACTTTTTCATCTTTGGCCTGCGCCAGAACCCGCTTGTTGAATTCCAGCAGACTCAGCTCGCGATTAATGTAAAGTTCCGGCTTTTGAAGATCGATTACTTCGTCTATTTCTTTTATGTCCATGTTGTACTCAGTCATGTAGGGAGCGCATCGCGCACCATTGTTCAGCACCGTCTCAATTCAATTAAAGTGCGCTATATGCGCACCCTATCCTCTTTTCCCCTGCAAGCCTCCGGTATGCACCGCAATAATACGCTGTCCAGGCTTGAAATAGTCTTTTTTGATTAAATCGTAGATGGCGTACATCATTTTTCCGGTATAAACCGGCTCAAGAGGAAGTGTAGTTTTTAATTCGAAGTCTTCAATAAATGCGCTTAATTCAGCATTATTTTTAGCAAACCCACCAAAATGATATTCCAAGTTTATCTGCCAGTTATTACGTGGTTGTGACAGCATAGCCTCGACCTCCGCCGTTAAAAATCCGGCGTTTTTTAATGCGGCAAAGCCGAGTACTGACGCCTGTTCCGAAGCTGCCTCAACAATGCCCGCCAGAGTCGTCCCTGTTCCACAAGGCACGCAAATGGTGTCGTAGGGGATTGCTATTTCGGCAACCAGCTCTATAAGACCTTTTAACGCTAATGGCTGCGCTCCGCCTTCCGGCAGCCAGTATTGCCGAGGTCTTAAGCCGGGCAAGTCATGATGTTTTTTGTATTGCCTGAGCAACCTGTACTCAGAACGGGATATAAATCTCAGCTCCATACCCCACGCTTTCATATCCAGCAAACTTGGCGTCAATGTTTCCGGTTGCTCGCCGCGCACCAGCCCAATGGTTTTTAATCCTAACGCCTTACCTACATAAGCCAAAGCATGCAGATGATTGGAATAAGCGCCACCCATGCTGACGAGGGTGTCCGAGCCTAGCGACAGGGCATGATCGAGGATATATTTAAGCTTGCGCCATTTGTTGCCGGAAATCACGGGATGCAGCAAATCGTCCCGCTTCACCCAAAGTTCGATTTGATATTGTGAAAGCCACGGATCATCGATCTTTGTTAGAATCGACGGCATAAAGGTTTTTTCCAGTTTTATCAGTTCGGGGTGCATATGTGTGGACGTTATAACTTGATAGCAACCGGGCAGCAGATTATGGGGCATTTCAGACTGCTGAGTTTACCCGCACACACACCCGACTACAACATTCCGCCGGGGCAAAAAATTCTCGCCATCGTGCAAATGGAAGACGGCAGTAACAGGGCTGTTGCTCTGCATTGGGGGTTGATTCCATCGTGGGCAAAAGATTGTAGCATTTCCAGCCACCTGATAAATGCCAGGGCGGAAACGCTGTCTGAAAAACCGTCGTTTAAAAATGCTTACAGGCATCGCCGCTGCCTGATCCCCGCTACCGGTTTCTTTGAATGGCAGAGTACCGCAGTCGGCAAACAGCCCTACCACATACACCAGCCGGATTATGCCTTATTCGCTTTTGCCGGTGTTTGGGAGCACTGGGAACACGACCAGGAAACGGTTTATTCTTGCACGATTATCACCACCGCTGCGAACGCCAAAATAGCGTCCATTCATGACCGAATGCCGGTTATTATCGCGCCCGATGATTACAACCGCTGGCTGGATAAAAAAACCGCCGCTGTTGAGATAGCGGATTTTTTAGCCGCCGATGTCTATCGCAATATGCAGGTTACCCCGATCAGCACTCGGGTCAACAATCCCCTGCATAATGATGAAAGTTGTTTGAATTACTCAGCATCAAATACAATTGAACGCTGATGAATACAAATAATCCGATAAAAATCTTATTTATCAGCGTTCAATTTTTCTAACTAAAGCCGGAAACGCCTGCTCTCGCTCACGCTCAAACAGGCTTATTCCTGCCTACTTTTTCTTCTTTGCCTTGGGTTTGGACTTAGCAGCCGTTTTTTCGACAATCGACTCGGACTTATAATCCGGCGCTATGCTGATCAATACAGTCAACAACGCCGCAACATAAGGAACTGCCTGCACCGAGAGAATCGCTATCCACAATCTGCCGCTAAAATTGTCGAAATGCTCCAAGGAAGCCATCATTCCGATCGCCACGCTCAACAATGTCAACAACATCAATTCCTGCCTGATGGTGAATAATCCGACAAATAAAGCGCTATGCTGTTCAAACTTGGGGGTTCGCATAAACGGTTTGCCCGACGTAAACAGACCCTGCAACGTACCCTTGGCGACGGTATGCGTTAAAGACAATCCAGACAGCGACGCGCCTAATGATTGCCAGACGGAACACGGAACACGAGCTTGGTACAGCCATAAGCCCCGGATGATTTTAAAGCTGAATATACCCACCGTCGGCAATAAAAAGGCATTGGCGGGAAGTTCGCTGTGTATCGGATCGTACAGGATCACGCCCGTTAAAATCAAACTGGTCATCGTAAATACCAATGCCAGCGCATCTGAAAACCACGGTAGCCACCCGGCAATAAAATAATACTTCTGGGCGGGTGTCAGCACGGGCTTTTTAGAAGGCAAAAAGCTGCGCCAATGCGCCTTGATAATCTGCATCGCCCCGTATACCCAGCGATAGCGTTGAGTCATATAGCCAGACATGGTGTCAGGCATAACTCCTTTTCCAAATGAATCTTTAACATAAACCGAATCATAGCCTGCTTCATACAGACGTAAACCCAGTTCGCTGTCCTCACAGATACACCATTCCGACCATTTGCCCACTTCCAACAACGCAGACTTCCTGATCATGGTCATCGTGCCATGCTGGATAATCGCGTTGTATTCATTCCTTTGCACCATGCCGATATTGAAAAAACCGGCATATTCCCAGTAACAAAACGATTTAAAAGCGCTCTGATCGCGGTCGCGATAATCCTGTGGTGATTGGATAAAACCGACATTTTCATTGTCAAAATATGGCACCATGGAATTAAGCCAGTCAGGCGACAGGATATAGTCGCTGTCGATAACGGCGATAATCTCAGCATCGGGAGCCGTTTGCTCAAGCGCATGATTGATCGCGCCCGCTTTAAAGCCGGGCCAATTTTCCAGATGGAAGAACCTAAACTTCGGCCCCAGCCGTTCGCAATCGGCTTTCACCGGTTCCCAAACCGCCGGGTCCTTGGTGTTATTGTCCATCACCAGCACTTCCAAATTCGGATAATCCACCCTATCCAAAGCCTCCAACGTCATTCGCACCATCTCGGGCGGCTCGTTATGGATAGGCAAATGCAAAGATACCTTGGGATATTTAAAATCAGGGGACGGCTTAAGCGGTTGAAAAGTCCTGGCCGTCTTTCGGTGCCAGATGACTTCAGCTATCTCAAGGCTTTCAATTAACAAGATGACTGCCGCCATGACCTGCATCAATATCAGGATGCCCCAAAAAACTATGGAAATATTGGTTTGGTATTGCTGGGCGCCTATCGACACCGACCAGAATATCGTCGATGCCGCAAGATTGGCAATCAGGGCAAAAAACACCAAACCGGGCAGTTTCATGCTGCTGCGGGTAAATAAAAACAACCCCATCAAAACGACGCTGAAACCCGCCGCGCCGACTGCCCAATGCTCCCAGTTAGGCATCGCTATAACATCGGTATCCATCGGATATTTGGGTTGCCGATCCGCATTAAAAATACCCCAGTAAGCCCCGGCAGAGCCTTCCAAAGACATTTTCCAGGGCTGGTCAAACGCCTCGACAATGTAATAAGTGACTTTTTCAGCATCGGCCCTGTTAAGGAATTCGCGCAGAAATCTTGCCTGATTGGAGACCGATGCCGTCGCATGTTTAAAAGGTTGACCGTCTGAAGGCCAGCCGACCTCGGTAATAACGATAGGCTTGTTGGGGTATGCTTTTTGCACCGCATGATAACGGTCGAAAACGTAATCCACCGCATCTTCCGCCGCAATGCCTTCCCAGTAAGGAAGAATATGTACAGCTATAAAATCGACTTCATCAACCAACTCAGGATGTTTCATCCACTCAGCCCATGTCTCAGATGTACTGACCGGCCGCCATGTATTTTTCTTTACTTCCCGGATATATTCGATCAGTTGCTCTGGCGGAATCTCGGCTCGGAGCAGAACCTCGTTGCCCACCATAACGCGAACGATATTGGGGTTATTTTGGCGACAGACATTGATTAAGGTCTCGATTTCTTGCCGGTTTTTTTCAAGATTACCATCAATCCAAGCGCCCACAGTCGTATTCAGATTATGCTTGGCAGCCAGTTCAGGAACCTTGTCCAATCCTTTAAGCACACTGTAAGTACGAACGGCGTGAACTTTATTCTCGAGCAAGCTCAAATCATGATCAATATCGGCTTCGCTGGGAAAAGTACCGCTAGTTTGAGTATCCTGTTTCCTCATGGGGTCGAAAGTGACGCCCATCGTGGTCTTGGTCCAAGGCTGCAATTGCAAGGGGTTGTTAACATAACTCCATATGCTGAAATTAAGGAATACGATTAGAGCGAGTGCAATGACAGTGACTATCTTGGTTTTCATTTGGATGCTCGATTGTGCGGCTTAAAAAGGTGAAAAATGGTTGTTGATTACGGATTTAAAAGTATACGGCTTTCATTTAATCTTAGATCGCAAGAAGATCAATGTTTTATTTATAAGGATTAAGCGACTAAACGCCTCTTTAGCGGTCATTTTACACAGGTTCTAAATCCGACAAGAATTTATTTAAACGGCCGAAGCCGCTATAAATCCTGCCGTATCGTCTGCTATTCGCTCAAGGCAATCTCTTTCCTACATCTGACCTTCATAATGCTGAATGATTGCCAGAAGCAGCACTGACCTGTAGGCGCTTTCCGCTCCTGCTCACGCCCGAACCACCGGACGAGGTGAGCAGATATAGCCTCAGCCTTATCTGCCACCTACATCCCTGTAGGCAAAAACAGGGACTAATTATTTCTTTATATAAAGATCGGTAATCGAGCCGGTGATCATTTCGGCAGCGAACGCGAAGGTCTC
>DATBQC010000887.1:0-4804 GCA_036561065.1 Methylobacter sp.
CAATACGCCGGGTCATCTCATTGAAGGATTCTACCAAAAAGCCCAGATCGTCCTGGGCGATAACAGGCAACTCCTGGTCATAATGCCCGGAAGCTACCGCTTGCGTACCCTTAACCAGCGCCTTTACCGGGGCAATAATATTACGGATGCTAATGAAAGCCACCCAGATGGCCGCCAGCAAACTCATCAGCAAGACCAGCGACAAGGCCAGCGAGAAACTCAACTTTAACGAGTCTCTCAAAAAATGCATCTCCTGGTAACGCACAAAAGCAAATTCCACCGAATCGGCCAAATCGGCGATTCTTACAGGCACCGGATATAATGCCTGTAGATATTGCGGCTCCTTGGCCTTGATGGTGACGATAACCCGTATCATCAATTCGTCTTCGCGCACCGGTGCCAATGCAACAAACTCGGAATTCTGCCGTACCTGCAACCAGGTATGCTCATCAGGCAAACTCGGCAAAATATCGCCGGGATTGATGCTGCTGGAGGCAATAATCCTGCCTTGCCGGGAGAACAAGGTCATCTCGGATGCCCCGGACAGTTCGCGCAGATTTTCCATTTCCAGCGTCGCCAGCGTTTCCGACGACTCCTCCAGCTTCCCGGCCAATTGCTGGGTTTGCCGCAAATGCCAGCGCATCCGCTGATCCAACGATGCCTGACTGAGTTCCAGTGCGTCTTCCATCGCCCTGTCTATTTCCACATTAAACCAGCTGTCGATGCCCTGATGCAGAAACTGCATAGAAAAATAAAACACAATCGCGGCGGGTGCCAAAGCCAGCACCACAAACAGCGATACCATACGCGTGGTTAACCTCGAACCCGCCTCGCGTTTTTTCAATTGCCGCGCCAGTGAGTAAATATTAGCGCCGACCAGCCCCAGCAACACCACCGAACCCAGCGCGTTAACCAACAGCAGCCAGGAGTACATCGCGCTCAGCTCTGAAGATTCCTGCGTTGCCGAACTCATCAGCTGTAACAACAGCAGAATCAAGCCAAACAGGATCAATATAGACAGGCTGACTGGGGGTTTTATTTTGTCAAAGGCCATAATGTCCAGTCGCTGGATAAATACCATTGGGGGTTAGCATAGGCGACCGGGCGTAGCGGCAAAGGCAGGGCATCCCGGTCGAGTGTTACTTTGATGCCGACAGCATAGCGTTTTCCCGGCACGTAAGCGGCCTTATCCAACACACGATAATCGCGTATCGTTGACATCAGATCCAGCGCTGCAGACAGCGTAGAAAAGTTATACAGTTCGTGGCTGCCCTCATTCCTGACCCGGTACATATTCAGCAAGGCATGATACTGGATGCGGTAGCGAATAGTGGCATTAACCAGCGTGCTATCCCAAAAATAGTCCCGGTGCTGGAGGGTTTTGATATGTATATCCCAAAACAAAGGCACACCGCTTTGCAATGCCTCCTTTGCCCGCGCGCTGAGCTGAAAATCTATATCCGCAGACAATCGATAGCTATCGCCTTGCAAAGCAATATCGGCATTGGTCACCACCACGCCAAAGGTATCGGCATGACCCAAAACAGGTAACAGCCCTAGCAAAAAGCAACACAACAATGACCGGCAAAGCGATGACTTATGACTTACTGATGCGCGCATAATAAAACCCATCCATTGCGGAATCACCGGTCAAAATCTGGCGGCCGCATACCCCGGCGACTCCCCAGTTTACATCTATAGGTAACTCGACCGCATCGCTGTGCTCGGTTAAAAAAGCTTGAACCTGTTGTTCATTTTCCTGCTTCAAAATGGAACAGGTTGCATATAACAATTGCCCCCCGGATGCCAACAGCGGCCAGACGGCTTGCAGGATGGATTTTTGCAAGACCTGCAACTGCCCGATGTCCTCGGCTCTGCGCAATAATTTAATATCGGGATGACGGCGAATAACACCCAAGGCTGAACACGGAGCGTCCAATAAAATCCGGTCGAACAGCTGACCGTCCCACCAACTTGCAGGATTTGCCGCATCGCCAACCGCCAGCTTGGCTTGCAAATTTAAACGCTGCAAATTTTCGCTGACCCGCTGCATTCGTACTTCGTCTATATCGACGGCGACCAGTTCTTTTAACTGCGGCTGACTTTCGAGGATATGTGCGGTTTTGCCGCCCGGCGCGGCGCACACATCCAACACGCGATGACCCGGTTGCACATCCAGCAATCCTGCCGCCAGTTGCGCGGCGGTATCCTGAACCGATACCAGCCCACCTGCAAAGCTCGGCAGCAACTCCACCGGCACAGGCTTGTCCAGCTTGATCGCCGACGGGCAAAAGCTGATTGGTTCGGCCGCTATTTCCTGTCCCACTAACAGTTGCAGATAGTGCTCGCGGCTGGATTTTGCCAAGTTGACCCGCAACACCATCGGCGGCTGTTGGTTGTTTTCCTGCAATATACTCTTGGCCTGCCCCGGCCAATCCTGCTCGATTTGCTTAATCAGCCAGCCTGGATGGCTTAAGGCTGCGGCTTGGGTTTTATCGGCTTTTTGCTCCAACCCTTCCTGCTCACGCAGATAAGTTCTAAGAAGCGCATTGATTAGCGACTTGGCCCACGGTTTTTTACGCGCTGCCAACACTGTTTCGGATACCGCTGCGTGGGGTTTTACCCGCATGAAGTTAAGCTGGTACAAGCCCACTAAAGCCAGCGACTTAACGTCAGCATCCTTAAGCGGCTTATCCAGCAACTGGCTTAAAATAAAATCCAGCCGGTGAAACTGCCTGCAAACGCCGTAGCATAGCGCCTGAATGAAAGCCCTGTCTTTAGACGATTCAATATCCAAAAATGCCTTATCCAGAGCGGCAGTTAAAGACTGCCCGTCTTGTAAAACACGGGACAACACTTTGGCCGCGACTAATCGTGTATTCAACCGAGTTTCACCCCATCAGCATCGTGGGCGCTCAAAAAAGCCTGAACCGGCATACGCTTTCCGCCCGGCAACTGCACTTCCAACAGCCTTAAAAACCCTTTACCGGTCGCCACATCCATGTGTTTATCGGCACAGCGCACGACGCCTGGTTCCATCTGGGACGCATCATCTTCAACCGGCACGGCCTGCCAAATACGCAACACATTGTCCTGATAAAGCGTTTGCGCGACCGGCCATGAGTTTAATCCCCTGATTTTCCTGGCAATGTCTATTGCCGGTTGCGTCCAGTCTACAACGGCTTCGCTTTTTTCCAGTTTCTCCGCGTAGGTCACCAATGCCTCATCCTGCGGCTCCGGATGAACGGTTCCAGCCTCAATTTGCGCAAGCACTTTGGCTAGACCGATTGACCCCAACGCGGCCAATTTGTCATGCAAATCGCTGGCGGTATCAGTCTCACCGATCTCGCATTCTTCCTTAAGCAGCATGTCGCCGGCGTCGAGTTTGCGCACGATCTGCATAATGGTCACGCCGGTTTTTCGATCGCCGGCCATCAGTGACCGTTGGATCGGCGCGGCTCCACGCCAACGCGGCAACAATGACGCATGCACATTGATACAACCCAATTTGGGAACATCCAATACGGCCTGAGTTAAAATCATGCCGTAAGCGACCACCACCATCAAATCGGCATTGAATGCGCTGATCTGCTGCAAGTCCTCACTGGTTTTCATCGTAAGCGGCTGGAAAACAGGGACTCCGGCAGTTAATGCCAGCTCTTTGACCGGACTGGGATGCAACTTGCGCCCCCTGCCCGCAGGACGATCGGGTTGGGTGTAAACGGCGCAAATCTCGTGTTCCGAATCCAGCAACATCTGCAAACAAGGCACGGCAAACTCGGGGGTTCCGGCAAAAATTATTTTCATGCTCAACTCGTTTCCATTTTATGAATTTTTTCCAATTTTTTCTTAATCCGCTGCCGTTTTAACGGTGAAATGTAATCGACGAACAATTTTCCATCCAAATGATCCAATTCGTGCTGGACGCACACGCACAACAAATCCCTGGCGCTTAATTCAAAAGGTTCACCCTCCCTGTTCAGCGCCCTGACGATGATATGTTCAGCTCTCTCCACCTTTTCAAAAAAACCGGGCACCGAAAGACAGCCCTCTTCGGACTCCTTAACCCCGTCTTTTTCGATGATCTCAGGATTGATTAAACATAACGGCGCATCCTTTTCCTCGCTGACATCGATAACGACAACCCGCTGATGCACATTAACCTGGGTTGCGGCCAAGCCTACACCATGCGACTCGTACATGGTTTCAAGCATATCATCGACCAATTTTTTGACTTTATCATCGACCTTTTGGACGGTTGCCGCCTTCTTGCGCAACCGTTCATCCGGAAACTCGAGAATAGATAGAATACTCAACAAACTCTCCACTATAATAGTTGAGGCGATATCCATGAATGAATACACTCATACTCGGGATATCGCCTGAATACTGGAATTCTATCTGTTTTTAGCTAATCTGGAAACAGCACGGTTATTAAGGCTTGCAGGCTTTCGCTCTTTCGGTGTCACACTTTAGGGTTACACAACCCTGATACACCAAGAGGGTGAAGCATGGGCGGCATGGCTTACATGTGCAAGAATAGACACGGGACGTATTACGCCCGCTTCATTATTCCAAAGCACCTACAATCACATTTCAACAATAAAAAGGAAATTAGGCGTTCACTTCAAACTGACAGCCGGAAGATTGCCACCAAACGGGCAAGGATTTACCGTGTCGAATTTGAAAGCATCGTTGACCAACTCATGACCAACCCAGACAGCACAAAGGAACGGGCAAAACGGATTGTCGATAATCTATTTGCCGACAAAACAAAGACCGAAAAGGACGCGACAGAACAATT
>DATBQC010000888.1:0-2145 GCA_036561065.1 Methylobacter sp.
CGGCGCGGCCGGCGGCGGCCATGCACAGGTCGTTCCGATGGAAGACATCAACCTGCATTTTACCGGCGACTTCGGCGCCATCGGGCTGGCGCACAACCTGCTCTCGGCGTTGATCGACAATCACATCCACCATGGCAACGAGCTGGACATCGACCCACGGCGCATCCAATGGAAGCGCGTAGTCGATATGAATGACCGGGCATTACGCCACATCGTGGTCGGCATGGGTGGCCCGGCCAACGGCTATTTGCGTGAGGACGGCTACGACATCGTGGTGGCTTCGGAGGTCATGGCGATTTTATGTCTGGCGACTAGCCGTGCGGATCTTAAAGAACGCCTCGGACGTATCGTAATCGGCTATAAATCCGACAAGGTGACGCCGGTTTATGCCAGCGACCTCAATGCACACGGCTCGATGGCAGCCTTGTTAAAAGATGCGATCAAGCCCAATTTGGTACAAACATTGGAAAACAATATCGCGATTATTCACGGCGGACCGTTCGCCAATATCGCCCATGGCTGCAACACCGTAACCGCCACCAAAACCGCACTGAAACTGGCCGATTATGTGGTGACCGAAGCGGGTTTCGGGGCTGATTTAGGCGCTGAAAAATTTATCGACATTAAATGCCGCATAGCCGGACTCAAGCCTTCTGCCGTGGTGCTGGTTGCAACAGTAAGGGCGCTTAAATTCCACGGCGGCGTGGTTAAAGAGGAGTTGAACCAGGAAAACCTGGACGCCCTGGAACAAGGCTTTGCCAATCTTGAGCGCCATTATCACAACATCACCCACCATTACGGCCTGCCTTGTGTGGTGTGTGTTAACCATTTCACTTTCGATACCGATGCGGAAATCGCCTTGCTACAGCAAAAATGCGCAGCCTTGGGCGCAAAGTGCGTGGTCTCCAAGCATTGGGCGGAAGGCGGCGCGGGCGCTGAGGAACTGGCCGATGTGGTCAGCGACATTGTTGACAACCGCGAACCCGGATTTAACTATGTCTACGATGAAAACCTGAGCCTCTGGGAAAAAATCGAAGCCATCGCCACCAAGCTATACGGCGCAGGCAGCGTCACCGCAAAGCCCAAAGTCAAGGCGCAGCTGGCCGCATGGGATGCCGATTACGGCAAGTTCCCGATTTGTATGGCAAAGACCCAAATGTCGTTTTCAACCAATCCGAACGCCAAAGGCGCGCCGTCCGGGCATGTCGTTGAAATCAGTAATGTTCGTCTGGCAAACGGCGCAGGCTTTATTGTGGCGATTGCCGGTGATATGATGACCATGCCCGGCTTGCCTAAAGTGCCTGCTGCGGAAAGAATTGATATCGATAATGACGGTAAAATCACCGGGTTATTTTAGTTACAGAGAGGCTCAAGCTATTGAGCCTCTACCTTATTTCCTTTTATCCAAGGCAACAACATGACAGACCAAAAATTTCGACTCGTTACACGCAGTGATTTTGACGGCTTAATCTGTGCGGTTTTATTAAAAGAACTGGGCTTGATTGACGACATCAAGTTTGTTCATCCCAAGGATATGCAAGACGGCATCATCGATATCAATGATCGCGACATTACCACCAACCTGCCTTATGTTAAAGGTGTACACCTTGCGTTCGATCATCATTTAAGCGAAACCATCCGCAATGAAAAAGCCGAAAATCACATCATAGACCCCGACGCTCCTTCGGCCGCGCGAGTTGTTTACGACTATTACGGCGGCGCAACCCGCTTTCCTGCCAGCTGGAACGAAATGATGGCGGCTGTCGATAAAGGCGACGCCGCGCAATTCAACCGCGAAGAAATTTTAAACCCGGAAGGTTGGGTGTTAATGAATTTCCTGATGGATGCGCGTACCGGTTTAGGCCGATTCCGGGACTTTACCGTGTCGAACTATCAATTAATGATGAACCTGATTGATTACTGCAAAAATCATAGTATTGATGACATTCTGCAACTTCCCGACGTTCAGGAACGGGTCAATCTGTTTAAAGAGCACGAAGCCGCGGCCAAAGAACAAATTCAGCGCTGCTCTACCGTACACAATAATCTGGTGGTGTTGGATTTACGCGATGAAGAAATCATCTATGCAGTCAATCGTTTCATGATTTATGCGCTGTACCCCGAGTGCAATATCTCCATCCATGT
>DATBQC010000889.1:0-1774 GCA_036561065.1 Methylobacter sp.
GGAAACGGCCTGGCAATGTTAACACTTGGTCCAGACTAAACTCGCTTTGAGAATAAAACCGGCCAAGGCGTTCGGCTTGGTCCTGATTGAGTAAGCGGGTATAGCCGACTATTTTTTTATTGAGGTTGTCATACACAATCAAGTGATCGCAATAGCTATCGACTTCATCATAATCGAGGCCTTCCGATTCGGTTTTGAGCTTGGCGCCCATTTCTTTGGCAAACACACGAAAACGCAGGGCTTGGGCTTCTTTTATTAACGCTTCCGAGCCTACCGCAGGGCCAGTTCCAGACTGGCTTTCGGCATAAACATCATCCTTGGTGGCGATCGCCGCGCCAGCTCCCGTCTGGCCTGCGGCATACACTCCATCCCTGGAGATAACAAAACATTCCAACCGTTTGGCAGGTTTGAACCGTATTGCATCATCTGTTTTTTTCATGGGTGTCCACATGGCTGAATAAGGATGCGGATACCATAATGAATAAAGGTGTCAGTTTCGTGTCGGGTTGATGACCATCAAATGACAGAAATATTAAGTTTTGATGACAACCTATTTTTTGTACGTAATTCCTGCTTAAATACGCCGTCATGCATCATGGGGCGCGCGAAGGACAAAGCTTTTCCGGGGTGGTGCAAGACATTTCCTTTCACTTCAAATTTATATACAGCAATGGCAAATCCAAATGCAAAAGGCATTAAACGCCTGATTAACGCGTGTTTTTTCTCCGTCGCCGGTTTTAAAGCAACATGGACGCATGAAGAAGCATTCAGACAGGAAGTCATCCTGTTTGTAGTAACGACTCCACTGGCAATTTGGTTGGGGCAGACCAATATCGAAAAACTGCTGTTGATCGGCAGCATCGTTTTGGTCATGTTGGTCGAGTTATTAAACTCGGCAGTAGAGGCTGTCGTCGACAGGGTGGGGCTTGAGCATCACGAATTATCGGGCCGTGCCAAAGACATCGGTTCGGCTGCGGTCATGATGTCGCTGATTTGGGCTGCGGTAACCTGGGCATTAATCCTGCTATAAAATAGGACTAATGTGCGCTGCCTTAGAGACAAAGGCGGCGCGGTTTTACTACTCCAGCCACTCAATGATATGGTCTTCCAAGTCATCGATTTCAGATTCTTTCATTGCATAGCTGCTGATTGAAACACCGGCATCCTGAACGCTGTCGGGGCTTTTTGACAGCAGCGGGTGCCAGCTCGGGAGTTCTTCACCATCAGTTAACAGCCGGTAAGCGCAGGTGGCCGGCAGCCAGTTGTACTCGGCAAAGTCGTGCTGCTTTAAGTCCAGGCATTCGGGGACTAATTGAGTGCGTTCTGCATAACGGGTGCAGCGGCAGGTATCCAGATCGATTAGATTACAGACGACGCTGGTAAAGTAGATGTCGCCGGTGTCCTCGTCTTCCAGCTTGTGCAGGCAGCATTTACCGCAGTTATCGCATAATGACTCCCATTCTTCGGTGGTCATTTCGGACGGTTTCTTGGTTTTCCAAAAGCTCATGCGGCGGTTCTCATTTGATTAAGCAGCTCCCATACCGGTTTGATATTAGGGGGCAAAGGCGCAAGTCGGCCTAATTCCACCCACTGGTTGGCCGGGCTGTGAAAATCGGAACCGACCGAGCCGGCCAGATCGAACAGGGTGGCGTAGTTGGCGACCGTTTTTATTTCATCGCTGTTATAACGGCCGGTTACGACTTCTATGCCTTGCCCCCCGAATTCCTTGAACGCAGCCAATAGCCGTTTCATCCAACTGGCGGTCAGATTGTAA
>DATBQC010000890.1:0-1592 GCA_036561065.1 Methylobacter sp.
TGAGCAAACCCTTCGACCCGAAAGAGATCAACGTCGAATTATTCAAGGCGCGAAAATACCGCCCCTGAGGCCTCAACAACCCAGTCTTTTAATACTCAAGCCGTGAAAGGAAATCGCAGTGCCACTCGTTAACATCTCCATCCTCAAAGGCAAATCGCCGCAATACATCAAAGCCGTCGCCGACGGCATCAACTCCGCCGTTATCGAAACCATGGGCTTCCCCCTGGACGACCGCTATCAGATCATCCACCAACTAGACCCGGAATGCCTGCAACTACAGGATAAAACCGGCGACCGCGTAATGATGCACCTAGTGATGCGCGCCGGACGCTCGAATAAATCGAAGCAGGCCTTCTACAAAAAAGTGACGGAGAACCTCGCCGCCAATCCCGGTATCCCGCCGGAGAATGTACTGATTACCATTACCGAGAACCATGATATCGATTGGTCATTTGCTAATGGTGTGGCGACGTTTGTGGTTTGATGTATTTACATCACTATAAGTTAAGAAAACTTTATGGCGACATGGGTAGATGACATAACACTTGCATTAGAACAGCTAGGCGGAATAGCTCCACTATCTGAAATTTATGCAAAAGTGCGCGAAATACGATCCCAACCTCATCCAAATGACCTTGGCGCATCGATCAGAGGGTCAATTGAGCGCAATTCATCTGATTCAGAAGTCTTTGCAGGAAAAGATATCTTTTTCTCCGTTAACGGGATAGGAGGCGGAGTCTGGGGGCTTAGATCATATGAAAAGCACACTCCAATAGCTTCCGATATCGAAGCGACTGGAAATGAAACACCACAACGACTCTATCAAGAAACATATCGCATACTGAGAGACACCACCTTAGCTCGCCAAATAAAACTCCTTCACAAGCACAAATGCCAAATCTGCGGAGACTCAATAAAACTGACTAGTGGAGAATATTATTCTGAAGCGCATCATATACAACCCTTGGGCATGCCTCATCAAGGCCCTGACACAGCTGAAAATATTATGGTTTTATGTCCCAACCATCATGTGATGCTTGATTATGGTGTAATTAGTCTCGAACTCGCCGAATTAAATATGCACCGAAAACACAAAATCAACGCGCGTTTCATTGATTACCATAATACGGTCATTATGAAATCACCATAATAATTTACTTACAGACGATCACTTTAGGTCACCTTACGGTAAAACTTGAACAAAAAACCCGGCATTGCCGGGTTTTTTGTTTTACAACTTCGAGTTCGCAGCCTTCTTACGCTCATGCTCCAGCAAGAAACGCTTACGGATACGCAATGACTTGGGGGTAATCTCCACCAGTTCATCATCATCGATAAACTCCACCGCATATTCCAGCGACATCAGGATAGGCGGCACCAGACGCACCGCTTCATCGGTACCGGATGAGCGCACGTTGGTGAGTTGCTTGCCTTTGATAGGGTTCACGATCAGGTCGTTATCGCGACTGTGGATACCGATCACCATACCTTCGTATAATTTATCACCTGGGCTCACGAACATACGGCCACGATCTTGCAGTTTCCACAATGCGTAAGCCACTGCTTCGCCGTGGTCTTGTGAGATCAGTACG
>DATBQC010000891.1:0-10286 GCA_036561065.1 Methylobacter sp.
TGAAATTAAATGCAGATGCAAGGATTGCTCTGTACAAGGTATTTGAAGTCAATGTGTTTAGTCAGCTGGGGTTTATTTATAGCGAACTGATTAAGCGGTGTGAAACTGCTGGTCCTAAGCCGCTGTATGTGGTCAGTGAGATTAAGGAAGACGTTGAACCGACTCCTGCAAGCGTCGAACAGCCAAGTGCGGAATTTAGATTGTTGCAGAAAAAACTGGAGTTATGGCGATTTGCCCAGTTTCCTTCCACATACGATTCAATTTCAGTTACCGGAAACGCATTTTTTGAACATTTTGAAATAAAAAACGCCTTGCAGGTTCTTCAGCAATTTAGCGATGATTCAGATCAGGATGACAAAAAGCAGTCATTAAAACGGCGGGTGCTTAAAAAGCTGGAGGAACTGAGCTTTGGTGGCAAGGCCAAAAATCTTGCCAAAGATGATGAAGACGTACTGGATTTGGTGGCGTTTATTTTTAATAAAATAGCTAAGGACGAATCGATTCAGGATGCTGTAAAAACAATGGTTTTACAGCTGGAAATTCCGCTGGCGGCGGCCTCTTTAGGACGGTGCAGTGTTTTTACAAATGGTAGCGACCCTATCAGGCAATTGTTGGATGATTTGGTTGAAGCCGGAATGTTTTTAAATTCAGATAACCATGAAGCCCTGTTAATACAGGAGGGCGTTGCAAGCGTAGTTAAGAAAATGATCAAGGCGGGGGGATTCGATTTTTCCGGTTGGATGGCAGCGGCGGACGAATTTTCGAGTTATCTGGACAAGCAAAAACAGAGTAGCAAGAGCACTGAAGAGAACACCAAGGAGTGTATGATAAATCAACAAGCCTTGGCGTCGAGCCGGAAAGCAGTCGTTGCAGCCATTGAAAGCAGCCTGAAGGGTAAAGCTCTGCCGATAGCGATAGTCGAGTTTCTGCGTGATGTTTGGTTCGAGGTCTTGTTGGATGCTTATATGGGCAAAGAGGGACAGCCTGAACAGTGGGAAAAGTCGGTGCAGGCCATGGATGAACTGATTGTAAGCGTGATGCCCCCGGCGGATGACGATCAAAGAAAGCAGGTGTTAAAAGTATTGCCGGGGCTGATTGCAGAATTGAGGAAAGGCTTAAAGCAAATTTCATACGATAAAACTGCACAGTCGCGATTTTTTAAAGATCTTGCGGTATGGCATATTATCTTGATGGATAAAAAAGGAAAGCCGGGTAAAGACAGCATCATAGCTGTTCAGGACGATGCAATGAGAGCGGCGGCGATAGCTGATGACAGCGCGGAACAGGTGGGGAATCTTGCCGAGCAAAGCTGGGTTGCATTCAGCTTGGAAACCGGAAAGCAATGGGGTAAGCTGCTCTGGAAAGAAGCCGGAAATATGCTGTTTGTCGGGAAAAATGGAATGAAAATATTTGAAATGCAAGCGGATGAGTTGGCAGAAAAACTGCGGATAGGGCGGGCTGCTATTGTTACGGTTAATGAAAAAACGATCACCGATCGGGTGCTTACAGAATTAATGAGCTTATGACAGAACAATTGAAAACGATCGATATAAAACCCTTTCTCGAAGAAGACATCGGTTCTGGGGATATAACCGCCGCAATCATTCCTGAAGAGATGATTGCTGAAGCAGAAGTGGTTACACGGGAAGACATGGTGCTTTGCGGTCAATCCTGGTTTGACGCGGTTTTTGCAGCGTTGGATGCGGGCGTTAAAATCGATTGGCTGGCTGCTGAAGGTGAGGCGGTCGGCAAGGATACGGTTTTATGCAAACTCAGCGGTGCGGCTAGAGGCTTGCTGACCGGCGAGCGTACTGCGCTGAATTTGTTACAAACCTTGTCGGCAACAGCAACGGTTGCCAGGCAATATGCTGATGCGGTTTCCGGTACGGGCTGCAAGGTACTGGATACCCGAAAAACTATCCCAGGTCTGAGAAATGCGCAAAAATATGCGGTAGCCTGCGGCGGTTGTTATAACCACCGGATCGGCTTATATGACGGGGTTTTGATTAAGGAAAACCACATCATAGCGGCTGGCTCCATAGCCCAGGCAATCAGGTCTGCGCGTGAGCTGACTTCGGTTCCGGTGGAAGTGGAGGTCGAATCCATGCAGGAATTTCAACAGGCCATGGCTGCAAAGCCTGATCGGATCATGCTGGATAATTTCAGTTTTGAAGACATGGTCGCGGCGGTGAAGTTAAATGCAGGTGCTATAGAACTTGAGGCTTCCGGCAATATAGACCTGGACAATATCAGGGCGGTTGCCGAGACGGGCGTCGATTATATTTCGATCGGTGCCTTAACCAAACATGTTAGGGCGGTTGATTTGTCCATGCGCATTAAGCTGGTGCATTGATGATTGAAAATGTTGAAGCGTTGGTCAAACAGATCAGTCACGGCGTTTATGTGATCGGCGTCGGTGTCGGCGAGCGTCAAAACGCCTTTACAGCGGCCTGGGTGATGCAGGTTTCTTTCGATCCGTTGTTGCTGGCGATCAGCATTAATCCCGAGCATTATTCTTATCAACTGCTGCAGGAAAGCGGTGTTTGCACGGTCAATGTGTTGGGGCGGGATCAGTATGCGCTAGCGGAGCATTTTGGCCGGTCCGCGAAAGACAAGATGACTGGTTTCCAATGGCAACAGGCCAAAACAGGAGCCCCGGTTTTATCCGAAAGTTTGGCTTATTTCGACTGTCAGGTGAGTCATTATGCCGATGCAGGCGATCATAAAATTGCCGTTTGCAAAGTAGTTGCTGCGGCAACGTTTAATCAGGGGCGGCCATTGTTGTACAGCCAGACCGGCGACATGGACGGCAGCAGCGAGTTATACGGATAAAGCGATCTTCGGTTTTGTTATTCACCACGAAGACACGAAGGACACGAAGTTTGTGTTTTTTCTTCGTGTCTTCGTGGTGAAAGCTAAAAATTATTAAACCAGCGGAAACATCTTCTCGGGATTGAGTATGCCCTTCGGATCGAATTGGCGCTTAATGTCCCGCATCAGTTCCAAAGAATTCGCATCCAGTTCCCGGTCGACAAAATCCCGCTTTTCAATGCCTACGCCATGCTCACCGGATAGCGTGCCGTTTAGCGTTAACACCAAAGAAAATATTTCGTCCAGACAGGCATGGGCTTTTTTGCCTTGCTCCGGTTCATCGGGATCGAGCAATAAATTCACATGGATATTACCGTTGCCCGCATGACCGAAGTTAATAATCGGTAAATCGTATTTTATTGATAGTTCCCCCAGCCCTGCAATCAACGCAGGCATCTCGGTTACCGGAACCACCACATCTTCATTGATCTTTTTCGGAGCCACCTTGCGTAGCGCCGGAGACAGCGCTTTTCGTGTTTGCCAGAGCGCTTTTACTTCTGCATCGGTTTGGGCCAGACGGATGTCCAAAAGGCCGTCATTTCTGGCGGCGGCAGCCACTTTTTCAGCCGCCGTGTCCAAGCCTTCCAATTGCCCGTCGACTTCGATCATTAGCATCGCACCGGCATGTTCGGGCAGATCGGATTCCGAATATTGCCGGATCATGTTGATCGCATTGCCGTCGATAAACTCCAGCGCACAGGGAATCACCGGTTGCGACATGATAGCGGAAACGGCCTTGGCCGCATCGAAAACGGAATTGTAGATGGCTCGGAGGGTTTTGGTCGCTTCCGGCAATGGAGTCAGTTTTAATGTGGCCTGGGTAATAATTGCCAATGTTCCTTCAGAACCGAGGATCAGCCGGGTCAGGTCATAGCCGACCACGCCTTTGCTGGTATGAACGCCGACGCGGATTTCCTTGCCGGCACCGGTCACAGCGCGTAAACCTAAGGTGTTTTCCCTGGGCGTGCCGTATTTTACCGCTCTCGGCCCAGCGGAGTTGTAGGCCAGATTGCCGCCGATGCTGCAAAAAGCGGCGCTGGTAGGATCGGGCGGCCAGAAAAAGCCCTTCTCTTTGGCGATGTCCTGCACCTGTTGGTTGGTCATGCCCGGCTCCACGATCATGTAGCGGTTATCGGGGGAAAATTCGACCAGTTTGTTCATGCGTTCCAGCGACAAAACCAGTCCGCCTTTGAGTGGGGTGGTTGCGCCGGTTGTACCGGTGCCGCGTCCTCTTGCGGTCAGGGCGATGTTGAATTGGTTGCAGGCAGTAACGGCTCCGACGACTTGCTCATGCGTGGTCGGAAAAACCACAGCTTGAGGCAGCACATGGCGACGGCTGTTGTCATAGCCGTAAGTCCAGCAGTCTTCCGGCGCTGTTAATAGGGCATCGCGAGCAAAAATATCGGCAAGCTGCTTTAAAAAATCTTTGGGTAATGGGGCAAAATTAGTCAAGGTATTCAAAAACCGTAATGATTTGATTTACGTCGGATTGGTGTCTGGCAGCGTCTATAGCTGATGCGCCTTCATTTCTATGCACCAGTCCCATTAGGTAAACCGTGCTCTTTTCGGTAACGACTTTTACCCAAGTGGAGTTGAATTCGGGTATTTGAGTCAGTGCAGTTTTTACTCTGCCGGTAATCAGTGTGTCATTGGCGCGGAAATTAAAAGGGCTGGGATTGGCAATAACCAGCTTGTTATGCACCTGTTTCACATTGGGAATGACGCGGATGATGTCGATAATCCGATCACGGAATTCTTCTTTCGGCGTTTCGCCGGTGACCAGCACCGTGCCGTTGTAGGCGGTGATATTAAAGTGGCATTTATCGCGCAAGTCGTAATAGGCATTCAGCTTGGCGCCGGCATTATCTTCAATAGCCTCGTCAGCCAAAATGGCATCGCGGCTGCGGCGGTCGCTTAATAGTGACAGGCCCGTTATTTCCGCGCCACCCGCCGCAATCGTCGAACAGCCGGACATAAAAAAGCTATGCACCAGCAGCAGGAATAAAAGTTTTTTCATGGCCTAGCCGCCGAATAATTGATGGTCGATCAAGTCGCACAAGCAATGGGTAATCAATGTGTGAACTTCCTGAATGTGTATGCTGGAGTTTGACGGCACGCGAATTTCTATGTCGGTTTCATTGAGCAACGGCGCAATCATGCCGCCATTGCTGCCGGTCAGCGCGATCACAGAGATGTCCTTGTCGTGAGCGGTGGTAATGGCTTTGGCGATATTGGCCGAATTATTGCCGTCGGTATAAGCGACTAATATGTCGCCGCTTTGTGCTAAGGCCCTGAGCTGTTTGGCGAAAATATCATCGCAATGATAGTCGTTGGCTATTGCGGTGATGCTGATCGTATCGGTGGTCAGGGCGATGGCGGGCAACGAAGGCCGATCGCGTTCGTATTGGTTAAGCATCGCCGATGACAGCAACTGGGCGACGGCCGCCGAACGGCCATTGCCGCAGGTGACTATTTTTTTATCATTAAGTAGGGTTGCGACCAGACGTTGCGAGGCAAACTCGATCAGTTCGCCGAGGCTGACCATTGTATTTTGCTGGGTTTGGATGCTGGTTGTGAAATGATTGATTATGCGATCTTGTAGGTTCATGGCAAACGATTATAAAGGCTATCATCCGAGCCTGCGATAGTTTTTAGTTCCAACAGGCGGAGGGTCTGATGTGTTTCATATGCAGGCAAAGCCAATTCGGTTTTATGCATTGCGTAACAATTGCTCGAATTCTTCCAGCGGCACCGGCTTGCCGAATAAATAACCCTGGTAGTGGGTGCAGCCGTTGCGTTCGAGAAAGTCGCGCTGTTGCTCAGTCTCCACGCCTTCGGCAATCACTTCCATATCAAGATTTTTGGCCATGCCGATGATGGTCTGCACAATCACGGCATCGGAGGCTTTTACGCCGATGTTGTATACGAAGGACTGGTCGATTTTCAATTGATCCAGCGGCAGTCTCGACAAGTAGGACAACGATGAATAACCGGTACCGAAGTCGTCCATGGAGAAATGTACGCCTCTTTTCTTAAGCGACTGTATTTTGGCGATGGTGCCGTTAATATCCTCTAGCACCAGACTTTCGGTGAGTTCCAGTTTAAGATTGCCGGGATTAATGGCGGTTTTTTCCAATACCTTGCATACCTGTTCGACGAAGTCGGGCTGGCGGAATTGAAGTGCGCTGACATTAACGGCAAGCTGTAAATGCCGGGTGTTGGTGTCCAGCTCCCAGCGCTTTATTTGAGCGCAGGCGGTTTCCAGCACCCATAGTCCGATGGGGACGATCAGGCCGCTTTCTTCTGTCAGCGGAATAAAATGGGCGGGAGACACCAGTCCCCGGTCGGGATGATGCCAACGTATTAGCGCTTCGGCTCCGAGGATTTTGCCTGTGTTATCCACCTGCATTTGGTAATGCAACCGGAATTGATTGTCCGGCAAGGCTAGCCGCAGCTCAGCTCCGAGCGAGATGCGGGCTTCCATCGCGGCATGAGTGGCCGGGTCGAAGAAGCGAATGGCGTTGCGCCCGGACTGCTTGGCTTGGTACATAGCCGTATCTGCGTGTTTGAGCAGCTCATCAACGGTGATTTCATGGTCGCGGAACAGGCTGATGCCGATACTGGATGCATTGCAGTGTTGCAATCCCTGCAATTCAAAAGGTTGGCTGATCGCAATACGGATTTTCTCGGCGATGCTTTCGGCTTGGCTTGCAGCGAGATCGGTTTCTATGCTTAGCTCCTCCAGTACGACCACGAAATCATCGCCGCCCAGACAGGCGACGGTGTCATCGCTACGTGCACAGAGCTGCAGACGCTTGGCGACCTCAATCAGCAGCAAGTCGCCAATGTCGTAACCTTTGATTTCGTTTAGCTCTTTAAAGTTATCCAGGTCGATAAACAGGATCGCGCCGTGATTAAGGTGTCGGGTGCTGGAGTTCAGGGCCTGTTGCAACCTTTCAAGCAGCAGGCGACGATTGGGCAGTTTGGTCAGAGGATCGTAAAAAGCCAGATGGTGAATGGTTTCTTCCGATTTTTTAATTGCCGTAATGTCAACGAACGCGGCGACGTAATTGCTGACTTGGTTATCTGCGTCAGTCACCGCGGAGATGCTCAGCCACTCGGGATAAAGCTCGCCATTTTTACGCCGGTTCCATATTTCGCCCTCCCAGAATTTATCGCGATTCAGGCTCTCCCACATAGCGTTGTAGAACGGTTGATCCTGGTTGCCCGATTTAAGCATGGAGGGCGTATTGCCGATGGCTTCTTCTGCGTTGTACCCGGTAATTCGGGTGAACGCCTGATTGACTTTCAGAATGATTTGCTTGGCATCGGTGATCAACATGGCCTCGTGCGATTCGAATGCCGTCGCGGCAATGCGAAGTTCATTGTCGGCCTGCTTGCGCTCCGTAATGTCCATCATGATGCCGCGCAGCCAGCGTGGAGAGCCCTCTTCCTGCACTACGGTCACGATGTCGTGCAACCAGACCGTGCGACCATCCTGAGCGATAAAGCGATATTCAAAGTCGTGCGGTTCCAGCAGTCGCGTACATGAGGCGCAATAGTCGGGCGCCCAACTCTTGTCGTCCGGATGCAGGTTATCCAGCCAAAAACCCGGCTTCAGCCAGTCGTTGAGTGGATAGCCAAGTAGCCTTTGCGCCTTTTGACTGACGAAAGTGAATTGGAATGTGGTTGCGTCAGCCTCCCATACGATTCCATCTGTGGTGTTGACTATATCCCGAAACTTCTGTTCAGAAGCCTTTATCCTATTCTCGGCCTGCTTGCGCTCGGTAATGTCGTATAGCACCATCAAGTGGGTGCCTGAAAATGATTCATCTATGGGAGCGGCCATGATCGAAACGGCTTTTGTTGCCCCGTTCTTACAATGGATATTTAATTCCAAAGGAGGAAAATCGTCGCCATTAATTTTGGCTTTTTCAAATGTGTTTTGCCAAATTTCGGCTGCCCATTGGCGGTATTCCGGATCGGGATAAGCTTTGAGCCACCAATCTGAGAGCGTTGGAATATCCTCCAGAGTATAGCCAAAGCCTTTAACAAATGCAGGGGTCAAATAAGTGATGTTTTGCAGCTCATCATTTAGAGCCATGGAAACCGGGGAGGCGTTCAAAATCGCGCGTAACTTTATTTCGCTGGCGCGCAATGCGGCTTCGGATTCTTTGATTTCGTGGATGTCAGTGCAGGTACCAAACCATTTGTAAACTTTTCCGCTCTGATCGTGCAGGGGGACGCCACGTACCAGCCACCAACGATAGATTCCGTCGACTCGTCGCAACCGACATTCGAGAGAATAGATGGCATTGTTGTTTACCGCATTTTGCCAAGCATTCCAGGCGAGTTGCCGGTCATCAGGGTGGAAAGGCTTGTTCCAGCCATGTCCGTAGCTTTCTTCAAGAGTGAGGCCGGTGTAATCGACCCATTGTTGATTGATATAAATGGTCCTGCCATCCGCCTTGGTGACCCAGACAATTTGCGGCATGGCTTCGGCCAGCAAGCGAAGCTCCTGTTCACTGGCAAGCAGTGCTTCCTCGGTCTTCTTGCGTTCGCCGATATCCCGCACATAAGCGCTGAAAAAATATCCCCCTTGTTGTTCCAGTGCCGAAACCGACAGTTCCATGGGGAATTCGGAGCCGTCGGCCCGCATTCCCAAGACTTCGATACGCGTATTGATTATCGTAGAGTTGCCGGTTTTTATAAATCGCGCAATGCCCCGTCTATGGGCGTCACGATAGGCTGGCGGCACTATCAGTTCGGCAACTTCACGGCCCAATGCCTGTTCAAGAGAATAGTGGAAAATATGTTCGGCTTGCGGATTCCAGGCGACTACCCTGCCATCCTCGCCCATGGTAATGACTCCATCCAGAGCCGTGTCTATTAGAGACTGACTGCGAACCCGGCTTTCTTTTAACGATACATCTGCGATTTCAAGTTCGTCCTCGGATTTTGCCTTTTGCGCCAGCAGAGCCAGATTTTGCGCTCGCTGTTGCTGGCGCCATAACATTAATAGCGCAATGCTTATGACAACGATGGCGACCAAGGCAACCAAGCTGACCCATAGCACCAGCTCCCTCAATGGCGCTAGTACCTCGTGACGGTCAATTTTGGCGATAAGATACCAGTTTGTTCCTTTCACCGGGCGATAAGCGGTCAAAACTTCAATATCGCGATAATCAATGCCTTTGGTGAAGCCGGCTTGTCCGGAGAGAATGGCGGTGCCGGCAGGAAATAACGGTTTAGTTAGAGGTAAGCGCAACGATAGTGCCGTGTTGTCGCGGTGGCGCAAGGAGTTCATAAAAAGTGCGGATTCGCCGTCTTGACGGACCAGGAGCGTTTCGGCGCTGGGGCTGGATGTCGGCCAAGTCTGGATCAGGGGGAAAAGGAAATGTTGAGCGGTAACGTGTAGCGCCACCGCAGCTATTGCGTGTTCGCCTTGTGTATCGGCAACAAAAATAGGCGCTACCCAGTCCAGATGAATATTTCCTGTTTCATCCCGATAAAGGTCTCCGCGTTGTACTTGTTTGCTGACTAACGATTGGTGTAGCGACTGTTGGAGATCAGTATTCGTGCCGTCATGCACGCCCAAGGTAAGGAGGAATTGCCCCTTGGTATCAAGCAATAGCCAGCTGTCGTAACCGTGAATGGTGCGCAACAAATTAAGTTGCTTTTGGATGGCTTCGCCTGATGAGACAGTCTGTTGTTTTATGAGCGTATCAACAGACTCAACGAAGCCCGGACTGGCCGCCAGTACCTTGATGTCATCTTGCCGCTCATCCAGCCAGTTTTCGATTTGTTCGGCCTTAAGTTTGGCAATGGCTTCCAGATTGGCGTAAGCCTCTCGTTCTATTTTCGGGCCGTACAATGTGGTGATAGCCAGTCCAATCAGCGGAACAATCAACACCAGAGCCGCAAACAATAATGCCAGTCGGTTTGTTGCTAAAGGACGGATGTCGGCATTGAGTACATTTGCCGGATCGATCAAAGTTCTGTGCCAACCTTTGAGCAACAGGTAAAGCAGGCTGCTGGTGATGGCGACGAAAGTGAGTCCTTTTGCTTGCTCAATATGCCCCTGAAGGGCTGCATCGTCAACAGCAAATGTTAGCAGATTACCGGATGCAACTATCCACAGAGCCGCAAAAACGGCATAAAGCAGAGCAACACTCATGGGGTTGAGTTGCTTAGACATGAGTTTTTGCAGTGGCGGGCGTTTTTTCATCACATTTCAATTATTGATTAATAATGGTTACCTGCCTTTTTCAGCGAATATTCCCTTACGGGTAAAATTCTAGCACAGCTCAAAGTTATGGCTCGCGTATATTTTTTGTAAGCAATTGATTGCAAATATATATGTTTTTGTTTTGTAAGGGGTGCGTTTCCAGTCAATAAGGCTACGTTGGATATTA
>DATBQC010000892.1:0-2635 GCA_036561065.1 Methylobacter sp.
GGAGCATGTCGAGATCGTCAGCGTCGTCAATCTCGCGCGCGCGATGGAAGAACTCGCCGACCACAACTACACGATCCTCGGCCTCGACTCCGAAGGGGCGGACACGCTGGAGACGGTCCCGCTGCAAGCGCCCGTGGCGCTAGCGCTCGGCGCGGAAGGCAAGGGCCTGCGCCGCCTGACCCGCGAACGCTGCGTCGCCGTCGCCCGCCTCGACACACCGGGCGCGATCAAGAGCCTCAACGTCTCCAACGCCTGCGCGGTGGCGCTGAGCGTGTTGAGGAGAAGGTTGGGGTAAACAATTAGGGGCATGGTGATGTCGGCTGCACTGGCGCATCTTGCGTCGCGCCAGCGGAAAGGATATTGGCAGAGATAATATTATCTTCAGACAACCGCTGTTTTTGGTTCAATCAGAATCAACGTCTTATCACTAATGATCGTTCTATACTCCTTTTTTGCGAGTTTAGAAATCTGCGAATCCTTTGTTACCCTGACACCTTCCTTAAACACGCGAATTTCGCAATGAGGATAGTTCTCTGGCATGGGGTCATGATGAGGAATAAAATCGTGATACTTACTATCGGTAGTCGGGAGTTTCTCTGGTAATGCTCTAGGCAGGTCCTTAACAATTATTCTTCCAATACCACACGAAGGGTGGTGGAATTTCGCATCCCATGGCTTGCTGTACTTGGACCAATTCACAGATTGGTCCAAACAACGTATGCTAGAAGGTAGAAGACGACCTCCTACCACCTCCTCTGAAGATACTCTAAAATAAAGTTCGTGATGCGCACGGAACCTATTATCGATTCCCCGCGTTCCCTGTATCATCCTTTTGGGTAATGTTTTACCCGTTAAGGAAGTCACGGATTCGTGCAACCGATTCCGCAATCGCACGATCATTATAGTCAATTTCCCATGCAACCGGGCTATTGATTCTATCCGAGTTAACCCCAAGGATACCCCCAGAATTTAGACATTCTATGTCGGAGTACTTATCGCCACTAATAAAGCAGATTGCTATACCGCCCTCCGCGGAAGCAACTATTCTCGTTGGAGCAAAATCATATTCTTGGAATTTTTTGAGCACAACCGAGGCCCACCTAAAGGAATCTTCGGAAGGACTATCCGCCCCTTCTGGCCATAGCCCTGGCGTCCCCATAATTTGATTAAGTTTTGCAAAGTGAGGAGAAAACTCATCATTTGCCAGTGGCGCCTGGCAGACACCCGTTGACGTGTTTGATGAGCTAGCAAACATTATCGCGTACGCCGGCGCATACGGTTCGCAGGTCGAATATATCGCGGGCACAGGTTGCGCGAACAATTTTACTGTATCGGCAGAAATGCTAGCCATTTTCCACCCTCCTCCACAACTTATGGGCCTCAGAGGTTGTCAGGTCCGCAAACCCACGAACGATACATTCTCTACCAGAACAAATCCACTCCATCTGATCCTCATCGGAGGACGAGATTGACTTGCCTCGCGCGGTTAATGTAAATTGTATGATCTCCCTCTTATCCCTTTGCCTTAACGCATGCAATATAGCAAACGACAAAGCGCCTTTATTACTTGGCATTCTGAACGATCCAGTCAAATTCATCGTTTCAACGGAAGGAAGGAATTTCATATCTACATTTTTATTTATATACGAGAAATACCCCATCGCTTCTTCTACCGTATTCCACTCGCGACCCTTGACTATGTGATTAACATAGGATATTTCGAAATTCTTTATTTCAATATTCCCCAGAGCGTTTTCTTTTACAAAACGCTTAAATTCGCCCCATTCTCGCTCAAAACGAGGGCGTATACCATTATCAAATCTTGGATACACCTCATCTCCAGCAACTTTGCGCCAGTTCATAACAAATCTGTCAGATTGCACCTGGATAACATCCACTTTATCTTCTGAAATGAACCACATACGATTCGATTTCGGTAAAACAAGCTCAAACCGCGGCGGCGCAAATTGAAACGAGTCTCCCCCCGGCAATTCTGGCGAAGGGCCAAGAGGCGGATGCACTTCAGTGTGGGGGTAGCGGTCTTTGATGCGTGCCCAATAGAGGCCCGCGTGGGGCATTTGCCATCCGGAAAGCGGAACAAATTCGACAGATATCGCAACCTCATCGATTGGAGGATTTTCGAATTCGGGCAATGGAGTTGATTGTACGAGGGGCATGTGATTCGACCGGGGCCAACGAACGCCAAGCCACTTAGGATATCCAAGTCGCATATGTCCAGCCCCTCTATATAGGATCGCCAATGGATAACTCGTTAGTGACGTGGGCAGCGGCGGATGAAATTTGAACGAAACACCCCTTAACCAGGCTGTCGCCTTTCAGGGCGCGCAACGCATTGGAAACCCGCCGCGTGTGTTCGGTTAGAACCCATCTGTCGCGCGATCGCCGATCTTCCCACGCAAAAAAGCCCCGCCAGCCCAAGGGCCAGCGGGGCGAACACAAAACGCGAAACCAATCCTACCGCACCGCGCTCTTGAGCCAGGGCGGGACGCCGTTGCTTAAAAGATAGAGCGCCGCGGCGCCGACGCCGCCGAATAATATCCGCAGCGCCCAGATCACGCCGACAAGCTGCTGCCGTTCGGCGTTGATGGCGTCCATTTTGTGGCTCAATGCGCGC
>DATBQC010000893.1:0-3070 GCA_036561065.1 Methylobacter sp.
CTGCGGTATACGTCGCCCCGGATCTGGATTTAGTTGATGTCGCCTACCAGTTTTCCATCGACAATAAAGACCAAGTTGCGACATGGATGCAAAATAATCAGGTCGCCTTAGTATCCGATCAACAGGCAACCGACTGGATTGAGGCAGATGCCGAGGTGTGGGCTGCCGTCGTGAAACCTTGGATATTGGTTCAGGAGTAAGCCCTCTCTACCTTGTTTTACGCCTTGCCCCTGGAACCCGACCTTCCCTTGCCTCTTGATTCGATCCGCTTGCTATCTGGCTGTTTAACACCACGAACCGTCGGTTTAGCACCGCGAGCCGCCGGTTTTTTGGTATGCCGCATATCTTTTTTACCCGTCGTTTTATTGGGTGCGTTCTTTTTCGGCGCATCCATCACCTTCAACGAAACCGGCTCATAGCCGGTATCGGCCACCCGAGGAATTTGCCGCTTGAGCAGCTTTTCAATTTCCACCAGCATCCAGGCTTCTTCGGGACACACCAGCGACAAGGCCTCGCCGCTTAAACCGGCGCGTCCGGTACGGCCTATCCGGTGGATATAATCTTCCGGCACCTGCGGCACATCGAAATTCACCACATGCGGCAGATCGTCAATATCCAGACCGCGCGCGGCAATGTCGGTAGCAACCAACACCGAAACCTTACCGGTTTTAAACTGTTCCAGCGCCTTGTTGCGCGCGCCCTGGGTTTTATCGCCATGCAACGCCGCGGTGCGGATGCCGTCTTCAATCAACTGTTTTTCCAGTCTATCGGCACCGTGTTTGGTGCGCACAAAAACTAACACCTGCTTCCAGTTATTGCTGCCGATCAGGTAGGACAATAACTCGCGCTTGTATTCACGACCGATGCCGTAAACCCGTTCCGAGACATTTTCAGCCGTGGCATTCTGTTTGGCGACCTCGACTTCAACGGGATTGTTCAACAACTGCGCGGCCAGCGATTTGATTGCATTTGGCACGGTCGCGGAAAACAACAAGCTCTGCCGCTTTTTGGGAATCAGCCCCATAAGCTGCTTAATGTCAGGCAAAAAGCCCATATCAAGCATGCGATCCGCCTCATCCAGCACCAGTATTTCCACGTTGGACAGATTGATATTGCGCTGCTGCACATGGTCGATCAACCGGCCCGGCGTTGCCACCACGATGTCGCAGCCCCGGCGCAACTGGCGGGTCTGTATACCGATACTCGCTCCGCCAACCACTGCTTCCGCATGGAACGGCAAATGTGCACCGTAAGTTTTTACACTTTCATAGACCTGCGCAGCCAGCTCACGGGTCGGCACTAAAATCAGTGCACGAACCCGGCGCGGCTTTTGATGCGGGTCGTGATTTTCAGCCAGCCGTTGCAATAATGGCAAGGTAAAACTGGCGGTTTTTCCGGTACCGGTCTGCGCGCCAGCCAACACATCCTTGCCTTCAAGGATTAATGGAATAGCTTTTTGTTGTACCGGTGTAGGTGTGACATAGCCTTGATCGGCTACGGCTTTAAGGAGTTCGTCGGCTAAACCGAGCTGGGCGAAAGACATTTTTGAAATCTCAGGTGAAAGGTGAAAAAGGCAAAAGACGAAGGGCGAAAGGCAAAGGACTCCAGCCGAACGGGGTTGCAACCCTCATCCGGCTTGTACAAGACCCAAGGCTCAATATCTCACGCGGCTTTTTTCGCCTTTCGTCTTGAGCCTTTCGCCTGCTTTTCAGCCCCCCGTCATACTCATATAGCGCAATATAACCGGCTGCTCGTTAATATTAAATTCGTGTTTTTCCGGCTTGATCAGCATCGCCTCGACAATGGCCTGTTTCAGCACAACCATATTGCCCGGATTCCCTCTGATGACTTGCTTTAAATCGATCGAATGCTCATTACCCAGGCACAACAGCAACCGCCCTTCAACGGTCAAGCGCACCCGGTTACAGGTGCTGCAAAAGTTCTCGCTGTGCGGAGAAATAAAACCGACGCGGATTTGTGTGCCAGCCACATTAAAATAATTTGAAGGCCCGCCGGTTTTTTCCGGCGTGGCGACTAAAACAAAATGCTTCGTCAAATCGGCCTTGATCAAATCGCTGGAATAATAAGCATCCGCCCGGTCATGCTGACTGACGACACCCAGCGGCATTTCCTCGATAAAGCTGATGTCGATGCCGTTATCGACAGCAAACCGAACCAGGTCGTTCACTTCCAGATGATTCCTGTCCCTAAGAATGACCGCATTGATTTTTATCCGCTCAAACCCTGCCTGCTTGGCAGCCTGAATGCCTCTAAGCACCTGGTGCAAATCGCCGGTTCGGGTTATCGCCTTAAACTTGTCGGCATCCAGCGTATCCAGACTGATATTGATGCGTTTGACGCCCGCTTCTTTTAACGACGACGCCATCGTTTCAAGCTGTGAACCGTTGGTCGTTATCACCAGCTCACTCAGGCTTTCGATGCGCCCGATATTTTGCAGCAGCTCCAACGCACCTTTCCTGACTAAAGGCTCGCCGCCGGTGATCCTGATTGTCTTCACGCCCAATTCGGCGAAGGCTTTCGCCAGCGTATAAATCTCTTCCAGTGTTAAAACCTGCGCGCGCGGCAAGAAGGTCATATCTTCAGCCATGCAATACAGACAACGGAAATCACAGCGGTCGGTAATCGAGATTCTCAAATAATCGACGGTTCTGCCGAAGCGGTCGATTAATTGAGCGGGGGGGGACGGATGAGTCATTAGCGCGGCGATAAAAAATCCAAGACGCCAATATTAACATAGTATTGGGCTTTTATAGAGAGCTTCTATGTTCCTGACCGTCACATTTGGAAACGGTTGAGCCGCTATGATGGATTATTTATAAATGTCTTTCCGGTGTCCAATTTCCAACAGCAAGATGATTAACTCACCGTCTTTTATCTGACAAATCAGCCGATAATCTCCAATGCGGTAACGCCATAATCCGGCATACCGCTTTCCTTGCAGCGCTTTACCATGCGAACGTGGATTATCAGTTTCGATGAGCTGACCTATAAACCGTTCAATTCGCTGCTTTGTACCGGTATCGAGTGATTTTAACGATACCCTTTAACT
>DATBQC010000894.1:0-2436 GCA_036561065.1 Methylobacter sp.
TTTTCTCGTAATCTAATATCGAATCTTTTTTCAATGCTATCAAGATCTGTTTCGATCAGCATATTTGTCATTCCAAAAGATTTAACTTTCTCATTAAATGACATGGTTAATCCTCAAGAAGGTGCTCTTTAAGGCTTTTGAATATTGCATTGAAAACTTCAATATCTTTAGTTGCTGGCAAATTCAAATTAATTGTGTAAGACAGATTAATCCCTTTGCCCTGCGGCGTATTTTGCTGAGGAGTGTTAACAGTAATTGGATTTGGTTGACTTAAAGTACGGTCATCTTGATGATAATTAATAACCTCAACAATATTTTCTTCTTTATCAAAATCAGCATGTTTCCTCAACATGTTAAATGTCGCTAGAGTGTATTTCGTAACTGGGTTGTCATGCTCATTCCCAGTGCATTCAACGATGAGTCCTAGAACAACTTGATCGCTGGCATCATGAACATATTCATTCATTTCATAGAGACGGGCATAGAGTTTTCTAAATGCAGTGCCTACTGCTACTCTGGATTTTGCAGGATTTCGATACTCTCTATAAAGATCTGTTGGTGATCCATCACCTGCAACGAATCCCATTTTTTTTAAAAACGGAATGCACGCATTAGCTGTGCCTCCCTTCATTGATAACTTTGTACCAATGAAGTCCTGGGTAAATCTTTCGGGTGCAGATGCCGTTTTAATTTTATCGAGCACTTTCTCTAATGTTCCAACTGAGGTGCTATAAGGCAGGTTTTCAGCCAATGTATTCTCCTTTTCAAGTGATTTTTATTTTTTAGTTTTCTAACGAAATATATACGACATCACTTATTCAATAATCATTTAGGTACGTATCTTGCCGATATTGAATAGTATCAGAAACCAGCTGCAATGATTAACACTTCAGTAGTTTAAGTTTCATTATTATTCAATCGGCCTACAGCTCCAATTCCCAGCAACAAAACCAACGCCCCCCACAATACCCCCGGCACCAGCCAGAACCAGTTTTGGTAAAAGGTAACCGGCGGATTTTTCAGGTAAGGGACTTCATATAACCCAGTCCAAGCCTGATGCACCGGCGAGCGTTCCATGATTTCTCCCGATGCCAGGGATACCGTAGAAATGCCGGTGTTGGTGACGCGCAGTACCGGGCGGCGAAATTCCACGCCGCGAGCCAGGGTCATGTACATGTGTTGGTAGGGTTCCTGCCATGCGCCGTACCAGGAATCATTGGTCACGTTGACGATGAACTGTGCGCCGAGTTCCGCCAGCGAGCGGGTAAATCCGGGGAACAGGCTTTCGTAGCAGATTTGCGCGCCCATTTTATAGCCGTTCCAGTGCAGTAAATCGGTCGGGCCGTGGCCTCGGGCAAAGTGGCCGGTCGGCGGCAGCCATTTGCGGATTTCGGGGAAAAATTGCTCGCCGGGGATGTATTCGCCGAAAGCCAGCAAGATCGATTTGCTGTAATGCGGCGGCACGATTTCGCCGTCCTTGTTCAAGACAAACAGGGAGTTGGTAATCAGACGGGAGGATTCATCGACACTGTAAGCGCCGGTAATCAGAGGCAGTTGCCGTTCTTGGAGAAACTGCGCCAAGGCTACGGGATAGTCGTCGTATTTGAATTGTTCGCCTAGCAACGCCGGGAATGCGGTTTCAGGCCACAGCGCGAAGTCGATTTTGGCGTCTTGATGAGCGCTGAGTGCGTTGTCGGTCAGCGTGGTATAGCGTTTGAATATTTCCTTGCCGTAGCCTTTACCTAATTCGGCGGCGAGTTTTTCCGCGTTTTCGATATAGGCTTGCACCATCAGCGTTTTGAACGACGCATCCGGTTGCGGCAGTCTGTTTTTAAGCCACAGGCCGCCGACATTCAGCAGCATAAAACCGGTAATGACGGACACCAAGATGATTTTTCCGGTGCTTTGTTTGCGCTGTTCCCAGGCCAGATAAAGCGGCAGGTTGCATAGCAATGTTGCGGCGCTAAGTCCGCTAAAACCGATCACTTCCGCCCAATGGTAAACGGGGATGTTTGCGCCGTACCACGAATAACCAAAGTTCCAGTCGAACAGGGTCAGGGAGTAGGCTTCGCACAGCGTGGTGATCAGCGCCATCAGCCATAGCGAAAGCCGCTTCGACCAGTTAAATTTTTGTTGTCCCCAAAACCACAGTACGCCAGCCAGCGGCACGAATAAGTGCGCTATCAAGCCATAGACCACCATGCCGATGACGGCTACAGGCCAATCCAGATGGGCGAATTCATGCAGCAGGTAAGTGACCCAGTTAAAGCCGATCATCGTGAACACGAACGAGGTGATTAAGCCGCCAACAAAAACTCTTTTTAGGCTGATTTGCCGGTTCCAGAAAATCCATAACGGTACGAAACAGAATAAGGAAGCCCAGGGAGGGAAGGGGATGTAACTGGTACCGATCAGGATGCCGGACAGGATGGGGAG
>DATBQC010000895.1:0-3760 GCA_036561065.1 Methylobacter sp.
GTCCCTCACGATCCGCTCGGAGGACGTTTTGGGGGTTCCGGATTTCTGGATCATCTCCACTCCTTGATGGTTACGATGAGCCGGAAATCCTCCGTTCTTCAACCCGCCAAAACTGTCTCAAAGGCGCTGACGCCGGACACCTAATAAGCGCCATGCCAAGGATGATCCCCAATTCGAAACCCATCGCGCTCGTATTAAGTTCAAGCGTCCATCTGTGCTAAACATTCTGTTATGGATGCCCCTCCAAAAGGACCTGGGCCAAAGTCCGCTACACCATTGTGGCGGTGGCATTTCCCATTAACGTTTCAATGTCTAACAGAGCCTTCGGCTCCGCCAATACTCGTTCGAAACAGCAAACCCAGTTATGTTATCCCGTCATCGGGGGGAGTCGGATAAAAACAGTTGCTAAAACAGCGCATATACCAAATACTGGAAAGTTACTAAAGGTCTCATTGATCAGGCTTAGGTGTAGTTATCGAAAGCATAGGAGCTTACGCCATGATTCGAATTCGCCCTGGGCGAGCGAGCGATGCTGAAGGAAATATGAACTCGCGCTTTTGGTGTATTCGCCTTTTTTCAGATCATCCAATCACGGTGGCTACGGCCCTCGTCTTAGCAGGCTACCTTAATATCCCCAGCAACGCCTACGCACAATCAAGCCAAGATACTGCCAGTTGCATTGAAAAGTGCAAGGCAGACGAAAAGCAATGCGTTCGCAACGGCAGTTCAGAGGAATTGTGCGAATATGATTCCAAAGGGTGCCAAAAGGCATGCAGCGAGACGAAGAATTGATTGTCTAGGCGTTCTGAATCCATCGGCCTTCGAGATGCTCCTGCGCCAAATGAAGGCCGAGACGCAACCACAGCTTGAGGTCGACATTTCGTGATTGGGCGCGACCCTTCTGGGGGTGATTGATTTCGATTAAGAACAGCGTCGTCTGGATGTTGCTGTTGCCGCTTTGGACGAACATGGGCAAGGCCATCGCCCGCAGGAGACGGGGGCGAAAATGGGCTTACCTATGAGATTGCCTCGGCTGCGGCCGACATCAGGCGAGCTACTCAATCTTGATCTAATGCGATTTATTGCCTCGGCAGGAATCGTTTTTCACCATTCGCATGAGTTCTTTGTTCCAGTAACAAAAAGTCCGTTTCTGGTCAGGGAACAAATGGCTGGGCTGGCACTGTTTGTCGATTTGTTCTTTGTCATCTCAGGGTTTGTTATTGCGTACATCTACCATAATCGGATGAATTCTATTGTTGACTATATCACATTTCTTCAACGCCGAGTGGCTCGGCTTGTTCCGCTACATTGGCTTACACTGCTCGCGTTTATCGCGATGTGGTCAATGCTCGTGCTCCTCCATCATCCTGGAACTTATTCGCCGTCGTTCAAGCCAGAATGCATCGCAGAGACGGCGTTTCTTATGCATTCGTTCGTATCGTGCGGAAGGACATTCAATGCTGTCACTTGGTCAATAAGTGCAGAGATGGTGATGTACATTGTCTTTCCTTTAATCGCTATTATTGGTTCAAGAAGTGCTCCACTGTTACTTGGTATCGGTCTTACGTCCCTAACGGTGATGATGACAGTCGTCGTCTCACAACATGAATGGAATTTCCTTGAGAGTCCTTGGATCGAGCTGTCACCAGTGCTGCGGGCCTGGCCGTCATTCGTTTTTGGTGCGGCCCTTTTCTACAATCGCAATATTGTCTCGCGCCTCCCTGCACCAGGTTTCATCCTGGCTGTCGCAACTCCTGGTTTAATCATCGCGATGATCTCTGGCGTACCGCAGCTACTAATCTTGCTTATCCTCTATACGGTGGCCGTTGCGGCCGTTGCTGCCGATTTAGAAGGTGTAGCGTCAGCGACGGTGCGACGCATGGCACCTCTCGGACAGCTCACTTATTCGATATATATGTGGCATTTGCTATTCATCTCATTTTTGCTAAACGCCGTAGGTGACAAATTTTTGAATGGAAACACGTTGTCCACCGTTATACTTGTAGTAGCTTGCTATATTTCTATATTTATAATGAGCTATTTATCATTTTTCTTTATCGAAACGCCTGCGAGGCATTGGATAGATAGGATAATTTTGTTTAAACCCGCATTCAACGGGTCCGTGCCACTCGGCTCCCCAGCAACGAACTCCCAAGAGCCCACCCTACCTCATCCCTAAAAGGGCCTCCGGCATTGTCTCTGTGGCATGCAACGCCGCTCGGCCGAGCTGTCTAGCAAGTAGAAACTGCGCGGTTTGAAATGGAGACGTTGAGCCACCTAGTCGCTCCCTTTTTTGCCGCGATGCGGCAACTGGCCACATCGCGGCCATGCAGCTGCTAATTTATGCTGATTTAGCCCTGCCCAAGCTCGCCATAGATGCGAAGGTGGCTCGGTGAGTTGGAAAACCGAGTGGCACAGAGCGCGAGAACGTTGCTCTTCGCACCGAAACTCAGACGGGCCAATGCATAAACATATTATTACTGTTTTAGCTGCGATTGTTGCCGTAGGCGGCGTTGCCTCGTCGCCGCATGAAGCGCTTACGGCCTATTTCAATAATAAGCACGAGAAGGAAGAGAATCGTAGCATTGCCATTTTCGAAGCTCCGGTTAACCCAAACTTGCCGTCCGTGCTTATTATTGGTGACAGCATATCCATATCTTATACGTTGCCTGTAAGGCATAGGTTAGAAGGTGTCGCAAACGTTATCCACCCAGTGGCAAATTGCGAAAGCACACTGACGATTCTCGAAAAAATCGACCGTTGGCTTGGGCAAACCAAATGGGCGGTGATTCATTTCAACGCGGGGCTACATGACATGGAGCATGTCCAGTATGAAGGCGTCGCTCCCGGAAAACAAATCATGGTTCCTGTCGAGAACGGCCCTCGGTGGGTTTCGATCGATTCGTATCGTTCGAACCTCGAAAAAATCGTAGAGCGCCTTAAAAAGACGGGTGCAAAGTTGGTATTTGCCACAACTACGCCTGTTCCAGTTGGTGCAAAAAGCCGTGTTCCTGAAGATGTGGCGCGTTACAATGAAGCCGCTCTCGCCGTGATGCGTGAAAATGACGTGCAGATTGACGACTTGAATTCTGCGATCGTGGAGTCCGCTTACCGCTTTCAAAAGCCTGAGGACGTCCATTTTTATCAAGAGGGTAGCGATATACTGGCCGACCACGTAGCTGCAAGTATCAAGGCGCCTTTAATTGGTCGGCTGGACGGATCAAAAGACCTCGCCGATTCTCTATCGTTCTGAATTTGCTTCGGCAATTTCATTTTAATTCTCGAAGGCGCTGTGGCGGCAGATGCTGCTTACCGATGTCGGCTTGTGCCGCGCTGGCGCGGTGCGGAAGGCGCTGGGCAATTCCACCACGGCGCGCCAGCTTGCGTCATTAGGGATGGCTGGCGGATTGGGTGGATTGGGCGGGACTGTGGACTATCTGCATGGCGGCTCTTTCACGATGGGAGCGCTTGCTGGCTTGGCGCTGGGGCATTTGGCGAGACAGGGCACGCTCAAGATCGACCAGAGAATTGCCCATAGCGTTGGCAGAATGCTCGCGTCAAGCAATCCAGCAGATTACAAAAGGGTGCTCGCATTGGCGGCGAAGAGCAAGCGCGTGGCGGATGTCATCCATGCGATCACGCCGCGCGCGGTGGCGGCGGTTCTTCCTGCTGCGCTCGACGAATTGCCCAGAAACGGCCCGCTCAGGGTAGTCTTCAAACTCCATCCGGAGTCATGCCCGACGAGGTTGCCCGCGCCAGT
>DATBQC010000896.1:0-2027 GCA_036561065.1 Methylobacter sp.
GAGCGATTGTGTAATTCCATTCGCCGTGGAAATCGGCGCGTTTGATGTTGATGCTCGCCATTTCGGCTTCCGAGACGACGATGCCCTTGGGATAGCTGTTGGCGTCGAGTTCGCAAAAGACCTTCAAACCAGCTTTTGTGGTTGTCGCGGCGATCAGATCAACGGTCAGGCGACAACTGATCAAGGGTTTGGCGCGCCAGTTCTGGGTGATGAACGAGAACAGACGGTGCTCTGTTCCCTTAAAGAACCGATTCAGCTATTCTCTGACAGGCCCTTAATTCAAATCGCCGGCTTTAAAACCGTGCTCAAGAAGGCGTTGGACTGCTGTCAGGATCGCCATAACGGGGATCCCCAATGGATAAGTCAGATGAAAAACCAGACTTTGATATATCCTGTATTAGGTTCGGTATACGATCTCTGGTTTATCCGTTTGTCGGGTGCCGGGATAGGAAATTGTTTTTACTCATATTTCCACTCCTACATTCTCTCAAGGCAACACGACGCAACGCTCATCGCACCTCCCTGGCCGTCGCTCAAACTGGGCACCTATTTGAGGAATGAGGTCAGCAAGCGCCACTACCTTAATTTATTTGCTGCGCAACCCGACGAACTGGGTGGAGTAGAAAAATTTAAGCGGTTAGTTGCCCATTATCGAGGCAGGACATTCATAGACATAAAGCCCGGAGTGCGGCCGACGATTTCGAGAGACGGGCTCAACTTTGTTAGATGCAAGAATTTCACATTCGAAGGACTTCACGAGCATCGCGACGCAATTCGGAGTAGACTTCTTGCCATTGCAGGCGCTACAACCCAATGCGCTCCTGCATGGGGGAAAGGCGGGTATCTAGGGGTTCATGTCCGTTTGGGCGATTTTGCCCCTCCACAGGAGGGACGTGCAGACGCCATTGTCGCCAATACGCGTCTTCCCTTGACTTGGTATACAAGTATTATCCGCGCCATAAAGGCAAAATATCCAGACATGGCCATTCGAATATTTTCCGATGGGCGTGAGGACGAGCTTTCCGCGTTGCTCGATTGCGGCGGCGTCCTATACCGTACTGGATCGGATCTTGGCGACTTGATCGCTCTCGCCGGCGCTTCGGTCTTGATCGGATCAAACTCAACCTATTCCAAGTGGGCTGCATTCTTAGGCGATATGCCGTCGGTCTGGGCCTCCGTTGCGAATTCTGACGAAAAGCCAACGTCCCCCGAGGTCCCCATCAATTACATACCCCTCCACGGTTTAGGAGATAATCCTTTGTTCCTTTGAGTTTGCGTGGGAAGCTAAACAATCGGGACGACACGAACCGTCCGCTGCAAACCAATAGGTCTGTGTCGGTCACGAGCATCAACTCCCATTATGACTCCGGGGTCATTCTTCATGTCAATCCAGAAGCCTTTGTCAGATTTGCGGTCTCAACGATCGGCAAGGGTATTGCTGGCGGTCGGAACCGGGGCCGCGTCCAAAATACCCGCGCTCGTCGCGCAGATTGCGGTCCTGCCAATCGCGATCAGAGTTCTAGGGTTTGACAGGTACGGCGTCTTTCTTCTTGTCACATCGGTCGTGGGCTTTCTTGGTATAGCCTTTTTAGGGATCGGGCCCCATCTGAACCGCAGGATAGCCAGTGCGGCCGCAACAGGCAAAAAGGAGACCGAAGCTGAGCTTTTTCAGACAGCTTTACTTACCGCCGGCACTATTGGCGCAGCTCTGCTCATCGTGCTCATTCCGACCTTCCTTCTTATAAGTCCTGATATGATATTTGGAAGTAAATTTATCGATTATAATTTGGAAATACGCACAAGTCTCATCATTGCGGTCGCGATGATCGTGCTACAAATAATTTCAAACTTGTTTGATGATCTACGCGCCGGATATCAAGAGCATTATATCACAACATACTTTGTATTTTTTGGCGGAATTCTCTCCATTATTTTACTACTGGTGGCGTCATTCTGGCTAGCCTTTATTTGGGCGATGGTTTGCGCAGCGCTTTTGCCGCAGACGATCGCTTCCTTATCGAACGGAA
>DATBQC010000897.1:0-1624 GCA_036561065.1 Methylobacter sp.
GCCCTCGGCATCGAACTTGGTCTGCACCTGCGGAAAATTAAGGTCTGAGAATGTCGCAGCCAAGCCCAACTCCCTGACCATGGGCACCATGGATTCAATCACCCGCGTGCCGCCCCAAGGCCCGGCAGATACACCAACAAAAGCAACGCATTTATGGATGTATTCTTTCAGCAATAAATCCAGCACGCTTTTCAAGGTGCCGGGGTAGCCGTGGTTATATTCAGGGGCAATAATAATGAGGCCATCAGCTGCTGTAATCGCATCGCGCCATTCCGGGAATTGGTCTTTGATCTCAGTGCCGTAGTCATGTTGCGGCAATACAAAATCGCTCACGTCAAATAGCCGAGTCTTAATCTCAGGCCTTTTCTCCATCTGCTTTAATAGCCAGTGTGCGACAAGAACGCTTTTTCTATCCTTACGGTTTGTCCCCAGCAGAACTGGTAGAAACAAGGTATTCATCGCATTATTCCCTTGCAAATTTTAGTAGGGTAAATATAGCGGAAAATCTGCCGACTCGAGGCTTTAATTGTCGTAAATCACCAACGCAATAAAGTTTGTTCGAAACTACCGAAGAATATTTTCTCTAACGTTCCGGTTAGGCGTCATTGTGCCCTTGGCGCCGGAGTACAACATGGGTGGCTTTTTCCGAGGCAACGAACTGAACGCACTCGTATCCCAGAGCGCGCATGTCGAGCCCCTCAAACAGGTGCTCTCCAGAACCCAGCAGAACCGGCGAGATAGCGATGTGAAACTCATCGATGAGGCCGGCACAAAGATATTGCCGGATAGTCTTAGGTCCGCCGCCAATGCGCACATCCATTCCGTTGGCCGCATCGCGCGCCCGGTCAAGCGCCTCGTGAATACCACCTGTGACAAAGTGGAATGTCGTTCCGCCTTCCATCTGGATGGGTGCGCGGGCGTGATGAGTCAAGATGAAGGTTGGAACGTGATAGGGCGGGTTATCCCCCCACCAGCCTTTCCAGTTGATGTCGGGCCAGGGGCCGCGAATCGGTCCGAACATGTTTCTGCCGAGAATCCAGGCGCCAACATTCTTGAAGCCCCGCGCAGCGAAGTCGTCATCGCTCCCCGTTGTACCTCCGTCGGCGCCAAATAGGGTCCGTTGGAACGTGCGCGTCGGGACTAACCACTGGTGCAAATCTGTCCCGCCCAGGCCGAGCGGATTCTTGATGTCCTGATTCGGACCAGCTCCGTATCCGTCAAGCGAGATGGTAAAGCCCTCAACTCGGACGCGTGTCATTTTAATGCCTTCCCTTTGATTCGAGTCGCTTTAGCGACCATCTCGACGGTGAAGACTCTTGCGGTCTGATGGATGGGTTAGGTATTTTCATTCGTAGTGTACTCAATGCCACCAACCCAGCCAGCAGCTAGGTTATAAAGCCAAGCACCCAAGGCGGTAAAAATAAAACCGAAAATCAAATACAAAAATGGGAAAAGGAATAGAAGCCCTATGGGCATTTTAGGGCCAGGAGCAAATGAAAAGCTAATTGCCATTAGACCAACAAAAGGCAGGCTAATTAAGAAATAGAGTAAAGCAATAACTTTGGCCGTTTGAATTGGAGAGACATTGATAATTTGTTTTTTCATTTTTTTCTTCCCTTATTGT
>DATBQC010000898.1:0-2457 GCA_036561065.1 Methylobacter sp.
GGAATTTTATTAAGTGGAGCCTCAATAAATGGACCCCCAAGAACATGGTATCAATGTCGAAGTGGCCTACGCACTACCCGACCAGCAATTGATCGTTGCATTCACGACTGCTCCCGGTACTACAGCCGAGCAGGCCATCGCGGCATCCGGAATTTTGCAGAAATTCCCGGAGATAGACGCGGCTGCCATGAAGATCGGCATCTTCGGCAAAATGATCAAGCCGGATACTGTGCTGCGCGAACTGGATAGAGTCGAGATCTACCGCCCGTTGATCGCCGACCCGAAAGAAGTCCGTCGCCAGCGTGCCGCAGAAGGCAAGGTCATGAAAAAAGGCGGCGGCGATTTGGAAAGCACCTAGATGAACAAGGCATCCACAATCTTAGTAATTGCCGGCTGCCTGTTTCATCCACTTACCCAAGCCGCACCTGACCTCGATAGAGCACTCAAGAATCCGAATAACTGGGCACACGCCAGAGGCCAATATAACAACCAGGGCTATAGTGCGCTTAGCCAGATCAATACCAACAATGTGAAAGACCTCAAACTCGCTTGGACATTTTCCACTGGCGTGAATCGCGGGCATGAAGGCGCACCCTTGGTTATAGATGGTGTGATGTATGTACATACTGGATTTCCAAATAATATTTATGCATTGGATCTGAACGACGACCAAAAGATACTCTGGTCTTACTTTCCTAAGCAGGAAATAATAAGCTCGGAATGTTGCCAAGTAATAGTCGGCAAGGATGCCCCAGCAAGCTACATTCACTCCACTCCAAACTTTTCTGCCACCTGCTGCAACTCAGTCAGTCGCGGGTTAGCCTATGGCGCAGGTAATATCTACTTGCAGCAGAACAACGGTATGTTGATCGCACTTAACGCTAAAACCGGCCAAGTGGTATGGCAGGTGCAAGTGAACGATCCGAAAATCGGGGCAACCAACACCAACGCGCCGATGGTTGCCAGAGACAAAGTGCTGACAGGATGCAGTGGCAGTGAATTCGGCGTGCGCTGCTTTATGACAGCTTACAACCTGAAAGACGGTACGCTGGCTTGGAAGGCCTATAGCACCGGTAGCGATAATGAGATGCTGATAGGCGATGACTTTAACCATGCCAATCCCCAATATAGCGCTCTGAGCGTTTATGAAGATGTCAACGGAGGTAATAAACAAGGAGGTTCATTCAAACGCATCCCCACCGAGCAACTCGTTATCAATCAACCCGATCTGGGCTTGCGCACTTGGCTTAAACCCCAAGCTTTAGAAAATGGTTGGGAACATGGGGGTGGCGAAGTCACGGGTTATTTCGCATTCGACGCTAAGACCAACTTGGTCTATTACGGTACCGGCAACCCCGGCGTATGGAATCCTGACATACGCCCCGGCGACAATAAATGGGCAAGCAGTGTCTTTGCGCGCGACGTGGATACCGGCATGGCGAAATGGGCGATGCAAACTACCCCGCACGACGAGTGGGATTATGACGCATCTAATGAGGTGATTCTGTTTGAGAAAGATCGCAAAACCTACGCCGTCCAAGTAAACAAGAACGGCTTTATTTATACCTGGCAGGCAGATAATGGAACGTTATTAGTGACAAAAAAGGCACATCCATTTTTGAATTGGGCGAAAGATGTAGATTTGCGATCTGGCGTACCGGAAAAACTAGCATCGGCAAATACCCATCAGGATTACAACGCCAAGGGCATCTGCCCATCACATCATGGGATTAAAAGCCTCGCCCCTGCTGCTTACTCTCCAAAAACCGGTATGTTGTATATACCGCTCACTCACGAATGCATGACTTATGAGCCGATTCAGTCTGAGTATGTGGCTGGACAACCGTGGAAAGGTGCAACGACCAGCACTTTTCCTGGCCCAGATGGCGTCATGGGTGGCTTTGCTGCTTACGACCCAATGAACGGAAAGTATCTTTGGTACCGCAAAGAAAAGTTCGCCGGTTGGGCAGGTGTTTTGGTAACCGCCTCCGATCTGATATTTTATGGAAACCCAGACCGTACATTTAAGGCGCTCGATGCTAGTTCCGGTAAGGAACTATGGAAATTCCAAGTTGGGGCCGGGGTTATTGGAAATGCATTTACGTATAGTCATCGAGGAAAGCAATACATCGGGATATTGTCTGGTGGTGTTGGCAATGATTTCGCCTGGAATGTGATTGCAAGCTGGTGGAACCATCCGAAGGATACAAGGATGACCCAACCGGATTGGCAGATACAGAGAAATACTGCTACTGGCGGTGGTGCCCTCAACGTCTTTAGTCTATAACACCATAATCGTAGTTCATCCCGAAACCAAGACAGCGATTTACCGATAAATCACAAATCTGTATAATCTCGTTTTGCCACTAAGGATTTTCTTATGCGTCTGCTAGAAACAGCACTCACCTTCGATGATGTGCTACTGGTTCCCGCCCACTCCGATGTCCTGCCGCGCGA
>DATBQC010000899.1:0-3966 GCA_036561065.1 Methylobacter sp.
CATTTTGTAATTGCTGATCCTTCATGGCTACATAATGGGGAGGAACAACGCATTACTGGAGTAAAAAATATGCTGATTAATGTCAATGATGTTAAGTGGATTGAATTTTTAGAGAAAACTTGGGAGAACATTGATGAAGAAAGAGTCTAATCCGCCACCACCACGGATGCCTGCAAATAGAGTTAATGTTCGCGATAATGCTAATCCACCTCCGCCAATGAATGTACGACCAGCGCCACCGCCGTCGCCGCCAAAAAAAGAGAGTTAACTGTGACTTGCGCTGGATGGGATTACAATCCCGCCCAGTAGTGTTTCGCCTTGAACCTTTTGCCTTGAACCTTTTGCCTTATTTTTATGCTTTTAATTCCTGATCCCGTAGTCCGCTTCTTTCACCGCATGGCTTCCCCCCCGCATTTTTATGCGTTCACCCAGCGATTAATGCCGTGGCTGGTGGTTATTTTTCTGTTGCTGACAGCCGCCGGTCTATACGGCGGTCTGTATCTGGCACCTGCGGATTACCAGCAGGGCGATAGCTACCGCATTATTTATATCCATGTGCCCAGCGCCTGGATGTCGTTATTCATTTATGTGGTGATGGCGGTTGCCGGCGCAATAGGCTTGGTCTGGCGCATCAAACTGGCGGAGATTGTTGCAATCAGCAGCGCGCCGGTCGGGGCCAGCTTTACCTTTATCGCGCTGGTGACCGGCTCCTTGTGGGGCAAGCCGATGTGGGGAACCTGGTGGGTCTGGGATGCTCGGTTAACGTCCGAATTGATATTGCTGTTTTTATATCTCGGCGTCATCGGCCTGTACGGCGCGATAGACGACAAGCGCACCGCATCGAGAGCTGTGGCTATTTTAGCCCTGGTCGGTGTGGTCAATATCCCGATTATTCATTATTCCGTCGAGTGGTGGAACACCTTACACCAAGGCCCTACGGTCACAAAAATGGACAAACCGTCAATTCATGTCAGCATGTTGGTCCCGCTGTTGCTGATGGCGTTATCGTTCAAGTTTTATTATGTTATTGCCATGTTGCAGCGAGCGCGTACCGAATTGTTGTTACGCGAACGTAATGCGCAGTGGGTTAAGGCTATGATTTCGGAGTCTAAATAATGAACAGTATGCAGGAGTTTTTCGCCATGGGCGGCTATGCCTTTTATGTCTGGACCTCTTACGGCCTGACTTTAATTGTGCTGCTTGCCAATATTATTATTCCAGTGATGCAACGCAGACAGTTTTTGCGTTCACTGGCACTCAAGCAAAAACGACAATAAATCATGAAACCAGCCAGAAAACAGCGATTAATGCTTATCGGCCTGATGGTCATCGGAGCGGGTCTAGCCACGGGCTTCGCGCTCAAGTCCTTCAATGAAAATTTGATGTACTTTTTCTCCACTACCGATGTCGTGGAAGGCAAAGCGCCAAAAGACACCTTGTTTCGCCTAGGCGGCATGGTCATTAAAGGCTCTGTGGAAAGACCGAATGACGGGCTGATGGTGCGTTTTAAACTGACCGATTTCAGCAAGGATGTAACAGTCGAATACACGGGCATCCTGCCGGATTTGTTCAGGGAAGGTCAAGGTATCGTTGCGCACGGCAAGTTAAATGCACAAGGCGTATTCATCGCCGAAGAAGTATTGGCCAAGCATGACGAAAATTACATGCCACCGGAAGTGAAAGGCAGTTTGAAAAACCAGCCAGCACCCGTTGCAGGCCAATAATCATGATTGCAGAACTGGGACATTTTTCGTTGATTCTGGCCTTATGCATGGCCGTTGTTTTAGGGATGCTGCCGATTATCGGTGCTTCCCGATCCATATCCGGATGGATAGCCGTGGCAAGACCCGCTGCATTCGGGCAGCTGTTATTCATGGTCGTTTCCTACGGCTGCCTGACTTATGGGTTCTTGACCCATGATTTTTCCGTCGCCTATGTCGCCAAAAACTCCAATACCGCGTTGCCGGTTTTGTATCTGGTTTCCGGCGTCTGGGGCGCTCATGAAGGCTCGTTATTACTTTGGGCGCTGATTTTATCTTGCTGGACAGGCTTGGTTGCGTTGTTCAGTCGCAATATTCCCGATGCTACCGTAGCCCGTGTTTTAGGCGTGATGGGCTTGGTCTCTATCGGTTTTACCCTATTTTTATTGCTGACGTCCAATCCGTTTGAGCGCCTATTCCCTGCCCCGTTGGAAGGACGCGACTTAAATCCGTTGCTTCAGGATCCCGGCTTGGCGATACATCCGCCGATGCTATATATGGGCTATGTCGGTTTTTCCGTGGCTTTTGCTTTTGCGATTGCCGCGTTGCTCGAAGGTCGCTTGGATGCCGCTTGGGCGCGCTGGTCGAGACCGTGGACCAATATCGCCTGGATGTTTTTAACTATCGGCATCGCCTTGGGTAGCTGGTGGGCTTATTACGAACTGGGCTGGGGCGGTTGGTGGTTCTGGGATCCGGTCGAAAACGCCTCATTCATGCCCTGGCTGGTTGGCACTGCATTGATCCATTCTTTGGCCGCCACCGAAAAACGCGGCGTGTTCAAGACCTGGACGGTATTGCTGGCGATTTTCGCTTTTTCGTTAAGCCTGCTAGGCACATTCCTGGTGCGTTCCGGCGTATTAACTTCGGTGCATGCGTTTGCCAGCGATCCGGCAAGAGGTTTGTTCATCCTGGTATTTCTGGCGGTTGTGGTCGGCGGCTCGTTATTGCTGTATGCGATCAGAGCGCCTTACGTCAATAGCAGCGCGACCTTCGAGCTGGTATCCAAAGAATCAGCGATATTGCTGAATAATGTGCTGCTGGTGGTGACCGCTTCCAGCATCTTGCTGGGCACCTTGTATCCGCTGGTGATTGATGCGTTGGGGCTGGGCAAGATTTCCGTCGGCCCTCCCTACTTTAATGCCGTGTTCATTCCGCTAATGGCGCCGCTGGCGATTGCCGTGGGCTTGGGCATGTTGTTGCGTTGGAAAAGAGACAATATCAACGTGATTGCCCTGCGGGTACGCTGGATTGTTTTAGCCTGCGTCACCGGCGGTTTGTTGATTCCGTTACTGATGCCGTTTTATTCCTGGGGCGCGGTATTAGGAATAACGCTGGCATTGTGGACTGTTTCGATTACCGCACTGTCTTTTGTTGACCGCATGGGGCCGCAGGGATTCTCATGGCAACGATTGCAAAGCGTACCTGCCGGTTTTTACGGCATGACTGTGGCGCATCTGGGTATCGCCGTATTCGTGATCGGCATTACTCTGACCTCGGTTTACAGCGTCGAGAAAGATGTGCGCATGGCGCCAGACGACAAGCTCGATATGTCCGGTTATATCTTTGAATTCCACGGCGTAAAGCAAACCCAAGGGCCTAACTATATTGCTGAACAGGCTTTTGTGACAGTCAGTCACGAAGGCAAACAGGTCGCCAAACTGGAACCGCAAAAAAGGGTCTATCGGGTACAAAAAATGCCGATGACCGAGGCGGCTATCGATGCAGGGTTGTTTCGGGATTTGTTTGTTGCAATTGGTGAGCCGCTCGGTGACAAGGGCGCGTGGAGTCTTAGGATATATTACAAGTCGTTTATCCGTTGGATTTGGCTGGGCGCGTTGTTCATGGCAGCAGGCGGGCTAATCGCCGCTTGTGATCGGCGGTATCGAGTTATCAAGATACAAACGAGTGAATAATGAACATTAATGAAAACAAAAGATTCGCATTATTGATCGATGCCGATAACGCTCAAGCGAAAGCAATAGATGCGATATTAACCGAAGCCGCCAGATATGGAGATGCAACTTCACGGCGCTGTTATGGTGATTGGACAAATACACAACTTGGTAGCTGGAAAAGCGTGCTTAATAAACATGCTATTCAGCCTATGCAGCAGTTTGCTTACACCACTGGTAAAAATGCTACTGATTCCGCTTTAATTATTGATGCAATGGACTTGCTTTATACCGGTAAATTTAATGGTTTTTTT